>CALWYA010000111.1 GCA_944385645.1 uncultured Oscillospiraceae bacterium | reverse complement strand
GGGCTGACCGTTGCCCAGGTAGCTGTTCAGCTCCAGGGGGCGGTACTGGGTGAGCACGCCCACCGTGTCGATGCCGGAGTTGACACAGTTGGACAGGGGAAAATCAATGATGCGGTACTTCCCGCCGAAGGGGACGGCGGGCTTGGCCACCTGGCTGGTGAGGGCGTAGAGACGGCTCCCCTGACCGCCCGCCAGCAGCATGGCCACGACTTCTTTTTTCATACTTCTTCACCTCTCGTCTGTTTCCGCGGGGAAGGGGACTGCTGGAGCTTGCGTGGTTATTTGGAAGTCTTCCTGGGCCGGGGGGCGGATGGCTTCTCCGCCTTGGGCTCAGAGGCCTTTTTCCCTTTGGGAGCGGGGGCGGCCTTTTTGGCAGGGGCCTTCTCCCCCTTGGGCTTGCGCACGGGGTTGCGCCGGACACAGCGCAGGATAACGGTGGTCATGGGGGGCAGGTCCACCGTCAGGGACTGCTGCTGGTCGTGGCAGGGGATCTTCTCGGTCTTCAAGGGAGCCTTGTCCCCGCGGCCGCCGCCGCCATAGGCCGCGTCATCGGTGTTCAGGGCCACCGCCCAGGTGCCGCCGAAGGGGGCGCCCACCCGGTAGCCGTCCCGGTGGACGGGGGAGAAGTTGCACAGGATAATGAGGGGCTGCCCCTTCCGGTCCCAGCGCAGGAAGGCGATGGTGTCGGCCTGGTTGTCGTCGGCGCACAGCCACTGGAAGCCCTGCCAGGAGTCGTCCTGCTCCCACAGGGGGGGCTGCTCCAGGTAGAAGCTGTTCATGGCCTTGAAGAACTCCTGGGTCTGCCGGTGGGGGGCGTATTGCAGCAGGTGCCAGTCCAGGGAGTACTCATAGTGCCACTCGTTCCACTGGGCCAGCTCGGTGCCCATGAAGGTGAGCTTCTTGCCCGGGTGGGTCATCATGTAGGCGTAGAAGGCCCGGACGCCGGCGAACTTCTGCTCGTTGTCCCCGGGCATCTTGCCGAAGAAGGAGCCCTTCATGTGGACCACCTCGTCGTGGGACAGGGGCAGGATGTAGTTCTCCGAGAAGGCGTACATGAGGGAGAAGGTGATGTCCCGGTGGTTGAACTGCCGGAAATAGGGGTCCAGCTTGATGTAGTGGCAGATGTCGTTCATCCAGCCCATGTTCCACTTGAAGTTGAAGCCCAGCCCCCCCTCGTCCACGGGGTAGGTCACCTTGGGCCAGGCGGTGGATTCCTCGGCCACCATGAGCACGTCGGGGTGGGCGGCGAAGATGGCGGTGTTCAGGTGCTGGAAGAACTCGATGGCCTCCAGGTTCTCCTTTCCGCCGTTCACATTGGGCATCCACTCCCCGTCCTGCCGGCCGTAGTCCAGGTAGAGCATGGAGGACACCGCGTCCACCCGCAGGCCGTCCATGTGGTACTCCTCCAGCCAGAACATGGCCGAGGAGTACAGGAAGGAGCGCACCTCGTTGCGGCCGAAGTCGAAGACCTGGGTGCCCCAGTCGGGGTGCTCTCCCTTCCGGGGGTCGGCGTACTCGTAGGTGGGGGTGCCGTCGAAGTGGTACAGGCCGAAGGCGTCCCGGGGGAAGTGGGCGGGGACCCAGTCCATGATGACGCCGATGCCCGCCTGGTGGAGCTGGTCGATCATGTACTTCAGGTCGTCGGGGATGCCGAAGCGGCTGGTGGCGGCGAAGTAGCCGGTGCACTGATAGCCCCAGGAGGCGTCCAGGGGGTGCTCGGTGACCGGGAGCAGCTCCACGTGGGTGTAGCCCATCTCCTTCACGTAGGGGACCAGATAGGAGGTGAGGTCCCGGTAGGAGAGGAACTGCCCCTCACCGGTGCGCCGCCAGGAGCCCAGGTGGCACTCGTAGATGTTCATGGGCCGACGGTAGGGCGGGTTCTTGGCGCGGTAGTCCAGCCAGTCCTGATCCCCCAACTGATAGCCGGTGTTCAGATCATAGATCTTGGTGGACACGTCGGGGCGGGTGGCGGAGTGGAAGCCGTAGGGGTCGGCCTTGCCCACATAGGTGCCGTCCTTCTGGTGGATGGCGTACTGGTAGGCGTCGTACCGCTTCAGGCCGGGGACGAAGGCCTCCCAGATGCCCCCCTCCAGCTTGTCCATGGGGGTGGCCTCCAGGTCCCAGCCGTTGAAGTCGCCGATGATGGTGACCTTGGGAGCGTTGGGGGCCCAGACCCGGAATAAGTACCCCTCAGTTCCGTCCTCCGCCTGGGCCGGATGGGCGCCGAAGCACTTCCAGGCGTGGGTGGAGCGGCCCTCCGAGAAGGCCTCCAGCTCCAAAAACAGGTCGGAGGGGGAGAGGTTTTCCCGATATTTGGACATTTTCATCACCTCAAACGATTTTTTATGAGAGGAAATCGGCGAAAACCACCAAGTGGATGCCGAAAGAGATTTCAGATATTCGTATAAATTATACAACAACGCAGGCGGACCGTCAAGTAAAATACAGGAAAACTGTGCATATAACCCGTCCCCCCGGGCAGAGGCGCTGCCCGGGGGGACGGCGGGTCAGGCGGGGCGGCCCAAGAGCAGGCGCTCCAGCATCCGGGAGAAGATGCCCGGTACGCTCAGCCGGTCCACCGGCTGAGCCGCCAGGATGGGGACGGCGTCCCGGAGCTCGTCCCCCACGTAGACCTCCAGCTGCCCCAGGGTCTGCCCCTGGTCCACCGGGGCCTCCACGTTGTCCGCCAGGGTCAGGCGGGTGGAGATCTGGCTCTCCTCCCCCTTGCGCACCAGCAGCCGGCAGTCCCGAGCCAGCTGGGGCTGGACCTGCCCCTGGACCCCCAGAAGCACCTCCACCGGAGTCAGGGGGGCGTCGGGGTAGACGCTGGCCAGGGCGTAGTGGGCGAAGCCGTAGTCCAGCAGGGCCTTGGCATCCTCGAACCGCTGGGCGGTGGTGGGGGCGCGCATGACCACGGCGATAAGCTCCATGCCGTCCCGCTCGGCGGTGGCCGACATGCAGTACAGGGCGGCGTCGGTGGAGCCGGTCTTCAGGCCGGTGGCCCCGGGGTAGAAGCGGATGAGCCGGTTGGTGTTGGTCAGGCCGAATTCCCCGCCCCGGATGGAGTCCATCCAGATGGTGGCGTAGTCCCGGATCGCCGGGTGGTTCAGGATCAGCTCCCGGGACATGAGGGCGATGTCATAGGCGGAGGTCACGTGGCCCTGAGCGGGCAGGCCGGTGCAGTTGAGAAAGGTGGTGTCGGCCATGCCCAGCTCCTGGGCCCGCCGGTTCATCCGGTCCACAAAGGCGCTCTCGCTGCCCGCCACCCGCTCGGCCAGGGCCACGGCGGCGTCGTTGCCCGAGACCACGGTGACGCATTTCAGCAATTCGTCCACCGTCATCTGCTCCCCCTCCTCCAGGTAGACCTGGGAGCCCCCCATGCCGGCGGCATAGGCGGAGACGGTGACGGGCTCTTCCAGGGTGAGCTGGCCGGCGTCCAGGGCCTCCATCACCAGCAGCAGGGTCATCACCTTGGTGACGCTGGCGGGCTCCAGCTGCTCGTGGGCGTTTTGTTCGTAGAGGACGGTGCCCGTCTCCTTCTCCATGAGGAGGGCGGAGGAGCAGGACAGCTCCAGAGGGGCGGCCCCCTCCTGGGCCGCCCGGGCCGCGGGGGCCGCCGCCGTCAGGGCGAGGGCGGCCAGCAGCAGGGATAACAGTCGTTTCATGGAAATGGTTCCTCCTGGTCCATCAAGTCGCGTGATGCGGATGGAGTCATCATGTGGAGGGCGTCCGGGTTCTATGCGCGGCGGACGGCGGGAAATTTTTGCCGCGCGGAAGGGACACGCCATGTAGTGTAATCCACCGCCGGCGCGAAAGGGGGCGAAAAGGGACAGGGACCGTCCGGCCGGGGCGAAAAATTTTTTCAAGGGGGACGGAAACGTACAACTTTTTCCCCCGAGCCCGGTAGGGGCGAGGGGGGATTTGGTGAAGAGAGGGACGAAGCTCCCCGATCGGGAGCAGATCTTGAAGCGGATGTGGCAGCTGGCCAACGCGGGAGCGGGGGACGCGGTGCGTTTGGCCTGCTTTCCCCAGGAGGAGTGGAGCGGACTGGACGGCCTGGACCTGGACGCCCTCACCGAGTTCAAGCGGGGGAGCAACGGGGTGATCGAGCTGAAGTTCGCCGACCGGGCCCGGCTGCTGGAGCGGCTGCTGGACGCCGCCGACCACAGCGGGGAGGAGCAGGTGGACCGGTTCCTCCAGGCCATGGAGGAGCGGGGGGAGTAGCCGGTGGAGGGACTGGTATTTTCCCCCAAGCAGCGGCGGGTGCTCACCTGGTGGCGGCCCGGCTCCCCCGACCGGGACCGGCAGGCCATCATCTGCGACGGGGCGGTGCGCAGCGGCAAGACCCTGTGTACCGGCCTGTCCTTTTTCTGCTGGGCCATGCGCGGCTTCCGGGGCCGGAACTTCGCCCTGTGCGGCCGGACCATCCGGTCGGTGCGGCGCAACCTGCTCTCTGAGCTGCTGCCCCTCCTGGAGGGGATGGGCTTCCGGTGTGAGCAGAGGCTGTCCCAGAATTTGATCCGGGTGCGGCTGGGGGGACGGAGCAACACCTTCTATCTGTTCGGGGGCAAGGACGAGAGCTCGGCCGCCCTGATCCAGGGGATCACCCTGGCGGGGGCCCTGCTGGACGAGGTGGCCCTCATGCCCCGGTCCTTTGTGGAGCAGACCTTGGCCCGGTGCTCGGTGGCGGGCAGCCGGCTGTGGTTCTCCTGCAACCCGGAGTCCCCCGCCCACTGGTTCTATCAGGAGTGGGTGGTGAAGGCAGAGGAGAAGAACGCCCTGCGGCTGCAGTTCACCATGGAGGACAACCCGGGACTCAGTCCCCAGGTGCGGGCGCGGTATGCCGCCATGTTCCAGGGGACCTTCTACCGGCGGTTCGTGCTGGGGGAGTGGGTGGCCGCCGAGGGGCTGGTCTATGACTTCTTTGACGACAGCTACCTCCGGGAGGCGCCGGAGGGGGAGATGGAGCAGTGGTACATCTCCTGTGACTATGGGACCGCCAACCCCACCTCCATGGGCCTGTGGGGCCGGCGGGACGGGGTGTGGTACCGGGTGGCGGAGCGCTATTACGACGCCCGGGCCCAGCGCCGGCAGCGCACCGACGAGGAGCACGCCGACGCCCTGGCGGAGCTGGCCGGGGGGCGGGACATCCGGGCGGTGATCGCCGATCCGTCGGCGGCCAGCTTCTGCGAGACCCTGCGCCGGCGGGGCTGGCGGGTGCGGAGGGCGGACAACCAGGTGCTCTCCGGCATCCGGACCACCGCCCGGCTGCTCAAGAGCGGAAAGCTGGTCATCTGCCGGGGGTGTGACGACGCCGTCCGGGAGTTCGGCCTGTACCGCTGGGACGAGGACGGCCAGGGCCAGGACCGGGTGAAGAAAGAGCACGACCACGCCATGGACGAGATCCGGTATTTTGCGGCAACTGTCGCCGCCCGGGAGCGGGACAGCGCCTTTTTTGCCGGGAGCGTGGAGCGGCGGAGCTTTTGACAGCGGAGAACGAACACGAGAAGGGAGAGAGGGAACGTGA
>CALWYA010000110.1 GCA_944385645.1 uncultured Oscillospiraceae bacterium | reverse complement strand
CCACCAGGATGCAGGCGTCCTTCTCCTCCTCTGTCTTGGTCAGGGAAGCGGACAGCAGGTGGGGCAGCATCTGCAGGGCCATGTCCTTGAAGGCGCAGGTGGGCCCGTGCCACAGCTCCAGACAGAAGGTGGTGTCGTCCACCTGGCGCACCGGGGCCACCGCCGGAGTGTCGAATTTCTCCGGCCCGTAGGCCGCGTTGGCAAAGTCGGTGAGCTCCTTGACGGAAAACTCCTCCAGGAACTGTTTCATGATGTACACGGCCCGGTGCTGATAGGCCATGGATTTCATCTCTTCCAGGGCGTTCCGGGGCAGCTTGGGGATGTAAAAGGGGGTCAGCAGCCCCCCGTCCGGGGCCAGACCCCGAACGATGGCCTGCGCGGCGGAGCACTGCCCGCCGGCGTCCCGTGTGCTGATATACTGCATGGCGATCCTTCCATTCTCCTGAGACGTTGTTCTTCCGGCGGCCCCCGCAGGCGGCCGCTCACCAAGTTACTTTATTATGCCAGTTTACGACCACCGGGTCAAGGGCTTTTTTCAGAAAAGCCCGCCCTTCCGCCGATTTTCAGAAGGCGTTCTCCAGCAGGCGCACCCGGGGCGCCCGGGTGGCCATCCCCTGGGGGGCGTAGATCTCGGCCACATCAAACCGGGGCTGAAGTCCGGTGGGGTGCTCGGCCAGATAGAGCTGCGCCGTGGCGCGCAGCTTCTCCTGCTTGCGCCGGTCCACAAAGGCCCCGGCGGATCCGAAGGCGTCGGTCCTTCTCAGCTTGACCTCCACAAAGCACAGATAGTCCCCGTCGCGGGCGATCAGGTCGATCTCCCCGAAGCGGCACCGCCACCGGGAGGCCAGGATCTCACAGCCCCGGGCCCGGAGCTCCCGGGCGGCCAGCTCCTCCCCCCACCGGCCCAGCAGCCGGCTCTCCTGCCCGCTCATCCCTTCAAAAAGGTCCGGCGGTGGATGGGACATGGACCCAGGCGGGCGATGGCCTCCCGGTGCTGGGCGGTGCCATAGCCCTTGTGCCGGGCGAAGCCATAGGCCGGGTACAGCCGGTCCTGCTCCACCATGAATCGGTCCCGGCTCACCTTGGCCAGAATGGAGGCGGCGGCGATGGAAGCCGACAGGGAATCTCCCTTTACAATACAGCAGTGGGGTGTTGTGAGGGCAAAGCTGCGCCCGTGGTCCCGGTTGCCGTCGATGAGGGCGAAGTCCGGCCGGAGGGCCAGCTGATCCATGGCCAGCTGCATGGCCTTCATGCGGGCGGAGAGGATGTCGGTCTCGTCGATCTCAGCCGCCTCCACCCGGGCCACCGCCCAGGCCAGGGCCTTCTCCTGGATGACGGGGAACAGGGCCTCCCGCTTCTTCTCGGTGAGCTTTTTGGAGTCGTCCAGGCCCTCGATCTCCACCCCCAGGGGGAGGATGACCGCCGCGGCGTACACCGGGCCCGCCAGGGGGCCGGCCCCCGCCTCGTCACAGCCGCAGACGAGGGCGTGCCCCTGTTCCAGGGCCTCCCGCTCATAGTGCCACATGTCTGTCATCTCTCCGCCTCCTCGGGCAGTTCCAGGGTAAAGCGCCCCAGCTTGCCGCCCCGGAACTCGTCCAGCAGCACCCGGGCCATCCGCTCGGTGTCACATTCCCCGCCGGAGATCCGCATCCCCCGGTTCTGGGCGCACCGCTCCAGCAGGCGGTAGCCCCAGGCCACCTCGTTCTCCCCCTCCTCCTGGGCGGGGACTGCCTCCAGCTTGTAGGCGGACAGGGCGGCGGGATACCGCGCTCCCAGCAGGGCCATCAGATGACAGCCCAGGGTCTCCACATCCATGATGTCGTCCTTCACCGCCCCGGTAAAGGCCAGGTGGAGACCGGTGCGCTCGTCCTCGAACTTGGGCCACAGGATGCCCGGGGTGTCCAGCAGGTCCAGCCCCTGGTCCACATGGACCCACTGCTTGCCCCGGGTAACCCCGGGGCGGTCGCCGGCCTTGGCCGACTTCCGGCCGGCCACCTTGTTGATGAAGGTGGACTTGCCCACGTTGGGCACCCCCACCACCATGGCCCGCACCGGGCGGCCCACCAGCCCCTTCTCCCGCCAGCGGGCGATCTGCTCCTTCAGGGCTTCCCGAACGGCGGGGCCAAACTGTCCCACTCCCTTGCCGGTCTTGGCGTCGGTCTCCAGCACGGCGAAGCCCTTCCCCCGGAACCAGGCTCCCCAGGCCCGGTTGCCCTCCGGGTCGGCCTGGTCCGCCCGGTTGAGAACCACCAGACGGGGCTTCTGCCCGCAGATGGCGTCGATGTCCGGGTTGCGGCTGGACAGGGGGATGCGGGCGTCCACCAGCTCCACCACAATGTCCACCAGCTTCAGGTCGGCCTCCATCTGCCGCCGGGTCTTGGTCATGTGGCCGGGATACCACTGGATGTTCATGGGAAAGCCCTCCTTTTGAGAGAGAATTGAGAAAAATTGATCATTGAAGATTGAGAATTTGGGAGATGGGCCCCCGGCGCGCCGCCGCGCCCGCACAGGGGACAGATAAGAAAAAGGAGCGGGCTCGCCGCTCCTTTCCTTTGCGTTTTACAGGGCCTCTTTGATCTTGGCAGCCTTGCCCACGCGGTCGCGCAGGTAGTACAGCTTGGCCCGGCGGACCTTGCCGTGGCGCACCAGCTCGATCTTCTCCACAGAGGGGGAGTGAACGGGGAACACCTTCTCCACACCCACGCCGTAGGACACGCGGCGGACGGTGAAGGTCTCCTCGATGCCGCCGTGCTTCTTGGCGATCACGATGCCCTCGAAGACCTGGATACGCTCCCGGTTGCCCTCCTTGACCTTCAGGTGCACCCGAACGGTGTCGCCCACGGCCACCACGGGGGGCTCGGCCTTGGTGTACTTGTCAGCAAACGCCTTCAAAAGATCCATACTGTTTTCCTCCTGTTGTATAGGCGTTCATGCCGGCCTCACTGCCCGCTCCGCCGTGGGAGGGGCGCCGCAGAGGACCGCCCGTTATTCAGACTTTGGTATTTTACCACACCGGGCCTGGAAATGCAAGCAGTTTTTTCAGGTTTTTTCGCCCACCCGGAAATAGCCCAGGCCGTCGCTCTCCTCCCAGATCACACCCACAGGCTCCCCCGCCCCGTCCAGCACCAGGAAATCGTGTTCCCCGGTCTGCTCCAGGGTGACCCGCTCCACGCTCCCCTGCTCATGGTCATACAGGTAGAGGACGTCGAAGGTCTCCGGGCGGCTGGTGGCCTGGTTCCACAGGTAGTACACCGGGGCGGCGGGCAGCGGGGTCACATCCCACGCCACGCCGTCGCCCAGGCAGGTGAGCAGTCCCTGGAAGGCCCAGGCGCTCTCGGTACAGCCGTGGATGTGCTCGTGGTAGTAATAGTTCTGGTTGGGCAGGTAGGAGGGCTCCACATTCAGGACGCCCACCCGCAGGCCGTCCGGGTCGGAGATCTCCGACTCCAGCACGTCCAGCACCTGGGCGGCCACCTGCTGGTCGTTCTCATAGGTGGCCTTGTAGTCCCCCACCTCCAAGGCTCCGGCCACCCAGAAGACCAGGGCGCACAGGGCGCACAGCGCCGCCGGCCCTCTCTGGAAGCCGGGCAGCCGCCGCCAGACGGCGGTCACCAGCAGGTCGGCCAGCAGGGCCAGTCCGCCGAAGGCGGACACCGCCCCCCGGAAGGAGAACCAGGGATTGCCCACCACCAGAAAGACGGTGAGCGGGCCCACAGTCAGCAGGATGCCGGCCACCGCCTCCAGCCATAGGGACAGGGGCTTCTCCCCCTCCCCCTCCGCTTTCCGGGGCTCCGGCCGGGACAGGGCAAGCCACAGCAGGACGCACAGGACGGCCGCCGCCAGCAGTCCGGGCAGCAGCGGCCCGGCCAGAACGGACCGCACCCCACGCACAAAGCCCTTGGCCAGGGTGTAGAAGTTCCCCTCCACAAAGACCTCCCGGAACTGCTCCAGCACCTGGGGCAGAAACACGTTGCGCCAGTATGGCTCGTTGGGGAAGATGAGCTCCGAGCGGCTGCTGAACATGCTGCCGTCGGAAAACAGGCCGGTCACCATGAAGTAGATCTTCAGCGCGGGCAGCCCCCACAGGGACACCAGGGCCCGGGGCAGCCGGCCGCGGCTGCGGATGACCTCCAGGATGGCCAGCCCCACCGTCAGGGTGACGGAAAAGATGCCCGCCTGTTCATAAAAGCCCATGGGCAGCAACTGTAGGATCAGGTAGAGGACGGCCCAGTACCACCGGCCGGTGTCCATCCACCTGAGGAAGGTCTGGGCGGCGAGGACAGCGAAGAACAGGCCGCACACCACCCGGGTGGAGGCCGACATCCAGTAGGTGCCCTCCACTCCCAGGGGAAGCAGGGCGAACACCGCCAGGAACACCGGGCCCACCGGGAAATACCGGCCCAGCTGCCGCCGGAGCAGGACCGCGCAGGCGGCATACATCATGGAGATCAGGCCCACCCCCACAATGAGAAAGCCGAACATGGGGCCCCAGAAGTAGTAGTCGGCCATCCCGGCCAGGGGCCGGGCCCCCAGGATGCCCATGGTCTCCTGAAGTCCCCAGAAGCTCTCCGCCGTGGGGATGTTGTGCAGCTGGATATAGTCGTCCAGTTGGGGCCAGTATTGGACGCCCCAGGCACAGGCCCGGGTGATCAGCAGCAGGGACAGCAGGGCCCAAAGGACCCAGTCCCGCCGCCGTCCGCGCAGCAGCTCAGACACCGGAATAGACCTCCTTGTGGACCTGGGACAGAACCACCTCCAGAGAGGGGAACTGTTCCGACAGGAAGCGGACCAGGGCGGGGCACACCACCGCCTCGGTGGCGTAGTGGCCGGCGTCCAGCAGGTTGAGCCCCAGGGCCCGGGCCCGGAGGAACACGTCATACTTCACGTCGGCGGTGACGAAGGTGTCACAGCCGGCGGCCAGGGCGTCCTCCAGCATGGAGCCGCAGGAGCCGCCCCCCACCGCCACCCGGGACACAGGCCGGCCGGCGTCCGCCCAGCGCACCGAGGCCGCCCCCAGCTTCTCCTTCACGAAGGCGGCGTATTCCCCGGCGGGCAGGCCGGGGCGGCGGGCCTGTCCCACCCGGCCGATTCCGTAGGGGGAGCCGTCGGACAAAATGCCGTCCTGGTGGAGCTGTTCCACCTGGGTCAGCTCCAGCGCCCGGGCCAGGCAGTCGTTGACGCCCCCCGCGGCGGCGTCCAGATTGGTGTGGGCGCAGATGGCGGCGATTCCCTCCTCCGCCAGGGCCAGCAGGACGGCCCCGGTGGGGTCGTCGTCGGTGAGCTGGCGCACCGGCTGGAAGATCACCGGGTGGTGGGAGACGATGAGCCCGGCCCCCAGCCGGGCGGCCTCCTGGACCACCGGCAGGGTGATGTCCAGCGACACCAGCACCTTCCCGGTCTCCCGCTCCCCCCGGCCCACCAGGAAGCCGGCATTGTCAAAGTCCATCTGGATGGAAAAGGGGGCCCAGCGGTCCAGCGCCCCATAGATCTCTCTTACCGTTGCCATGTCTCCCACTCCTTTTTCATCTCCAACAGGTCGGCCCGGACCCGCTCCAGCTCCT
>CALWYA010000109.1 GCA_944385645.1 uncultured Oscillospiraceae bacterium | reverse complement strand
GCTTGATGATGCCGGCCTTCTCCCGGGCGATCAGGGGGATGGTGTCCCCCAGCTCCTTCGTGTGCTCCAGGCCCAGGTTGGTGATGACCGCCACCTCGGGGGCGGGAATCACGTTGGTGGCGTCAAACCGGCCCCCCAGGCCCACCTCCAGCACCACGATGTCACAGGCCCGCTCTTGGAACCACACCATGGCC
Organism: uncultured Oscillospiraceae bacterium; assembly: GCA_944385645.1. Classification (GTDB taxonomy): domain Bacteria; phylum Bacillota; class Clostridia; order Oscillospirales; family Oscillospiraceae; genus Lawsonibacter. Next base: position 5,416 of record CALWYA010000109.1, on the reverse strand, counting down.
ACGGCGGTCATCAGCTCGAACTCGGTGGCCGGGTCGGCCATGTCCCGGGCGGCCTCCAGCACCCGCTGGGTGATCCGCCCCAGGTCCTCGTCGGGGATGGGGACCCCGTCGATCTGGAACCGCTCGCTGAACTTCCACAGGTGGGGGGAGGTGTACAGGCCGGTGCGGTATCCCGCCCGGCGCAGCACACTGGACACCATGGCGGCGGTGGAGCCCTTGCCGTTGGTGCCGGTGATGTGGACGAATTTCAGCCCCAGATGGGGGTCGCCCAGCCGGCCCAGCAGCTCCCGGGTGCGCTCCAGCCCCGGGGGCCGGCCGATCCAGGCCTGTTCATGGATTTTCTGTTCCGCCTCCCGCGCTGTCATCACGCTGCCCGCCTCCTGTCGCGAGTCTTTTGTCACTTGTGGTAGATGGCCGCCGCCATCAGGGCGGCCCCGGTATCGCTTTTCAGCTCCACCGGCAGGGCTTCTCCCTCCCGGCACAGGAGGAGCTGCCCGGCCTGGGCGGTGACCCCGTCGGCCAAGACGGTCCCCTGGGCGCAGTAGAGGGCCAGGGTCAGATGGGGGAAGGTCTCGGGGGCGACCACGGGGGCGTCCCAGAACAGGGCGCTGCCCGCCTCCAGGCGCAGGGCCTGGGCGGAGGCCTGGGCGGCCCCCTTGCGCACCATCAGGTTGAAATCGGTGCACCGGCCCCAGGACTCCACGGGCACCCCGCCGTCAAAGGCCTTCAGCTGCAGGGGCCGCAGGGGGAACCGCTCCCCCTCGCCGATCTTCAGCTCCAGCTCCCCCTCCAGGATGGAGATGAGCCGGTTGTAGTCGGGCAGGGGGGTGAAGTCGGAGTGCTCCAGCTCCACCCCGGCCGAGCTCAGCCGCCAGAGGAAATCCCGGTCGGCGTACACCGCCCCCTCCGGGGCGATGGCCAGCTGGGTGGTGGTCCCGCCGGACCACCGGGTGGTCACATACTGTTCCCGGGTGATGAGTTCCCACTTCATGGGAGACGCTCCTTTCCAAAAAACAGACGCCCTCTCTCCACGGCGATGCCATGCAAAGAGGGCGTCTCCCATGGCAGCGGATGGGGCCGGCAGCAACGCGGAATTCTCCTTCGTCCGCCGGCAACTTCCCATCCGGCGGCACTTGACGCGCTGGGCCTACTCTGTCAGGTTGGTTTGTCTGGTTCGGGCGGACAGCTTACAGGCTGGCCACCACGGCGGCGTAGATCTTGTCGGCCAGGGGCAGGGCCTTCTCCAGCATGGCCTCGCCCTTCTTGCGGTAGTCCTCAGCCAGCTCCTTGTTCTTCAGGCTGCCGATGTTGATGAGCACGTTCAGCCAGGCGCCCTGAATGGCGGCGCGCAGAGACAGGGCGGACACGCCCAGGTCGCTGGCGGCGCTGTCATTGGTCTTGCCCAGCAGCTCGGCGGTGAGCTCCAGGGTCTCCACAGCCAGCTCCATCATCTCGAAGGGGGTGGCGGTGCAGCCCTCCAGACCCTTCTGGATGGCGGCGGAGCGGGCGGCCTTCTCCTCGTCGGTGGCCTTGGGCATGCCGAAGGCGGCGCTGACCACGTTGAAGGCCTCGGTGTCCCGGTCCATCACGTCCACGAAGCGGGCCTTCAGGTCCTCGGCCTTCTTCTGGCTGTCAATGACGAAGCTCTGATAGGCGGCGTACTTCTCCTTGCTCTTGCCCACGGTGGTCAGACCGCACACCATGGCGGTCAGAGCGGCGCCCAGGGCGCCCTCCAGGGCGGCGGCGGACCCGCCGCCGGGGGCGGGGGCGTCGGAGGCCAGCAGGTCCACAAACTCGGCGGTGGTCAGTTCAGCTAATTTCTTCATGTTCTTCCGCTCCTTACTTCATGTCCAGGAGGTGATACTCCATGATCTGGTTGTGGCAGTCGAAATCCTTGGCCTTCAGATAGAACTCGGCGCAGTCGATCATGGCCTTGGCGGGGGTCAGGCCCACGATCTCGCTGTCGATGATATAGGTGCCGTACCGCTCGGCCAGGGACTTGACCATCTCATAGACCACGTACAGGGGGGTGTCCTCATAGTTGACCATGTTCATGGACACCTGGGCGATGCCCCGGTCCTCCATCATGAAGCCCATGGCCTTGCAGCTGCGGAAGCCGCCGGAGGAGCCGCGGATGACCTTGGCGATCTTCTTGGCGACCTCCACGTCAGAGGTGGCCAGGTTGATGTTGAAGGCCACCAGGGGCATGCGGGCGCCCACGGCGGTGACACCGGCGGTGGGGTGGATCTTCCGCTCGCCATAGTCGGGAGCCCAGTCCTCCTGGAGCAGCTTCTCGGGCATGCCCTCAAACTCGCCCTTCCGGATGGTGGCCAGGTTGCGGCGCTCGGGACGGGTGGCAGAGTCCTCATACAGGAAGGTGGGAACCTTCAGCTCCTCCCAGATCCGCTTGGCCACCCGCTTGGACAGTTCCACGCAGTCCTCCACGGACACGTCCTTGGACTGGGGCACGAAGGGGATCACGTCGGTGGCGCCCATGCGCTTGTGCTCGCCCTTGTGCTTAGTCATGTCGATGCGCTCGGTGGCCACCTTAGTCAGGCGGAAGGCCACCTCCTCGATGGCGCTCAGCTCGCCGATCAGGGTGAACACGCAGCGGTTGTGGTTGCCGTCGGTCTGGGCGTCGAACAGGGTGCAGCCGGGCACGCTGTTGGCGGCCTCCACCAGGGCGTTATAGGTGGCCTCGTCCTTCTCCTTGCTGCAGCTAAAATTGGGGATGCACTCGACTAACTTTGCCATTTCAAATTCCTCCACTTCACAAATTTGATGGTCCGGTCGGTTTTCGCTGTGATACACAAATTTCTTCCCAGAAACAGCCGTCTCTTTCGGCTTACTGCCCACATTTTATCAGCCTGTCCCTTTTTTTTCAAGTCGGGGAGTTAGGCGTTTCCCCCCTTCCGGTTAAATTTTTTAATCAGAAGAGGCCTTTCGCCCCCGGCAACGAAACCGGCTCCTCCCCGCTCTCTCCCACCCCGCCGGCCAGGGCCAGATACCGCTTCACGCAGGCGGCGTAATAGAGGTTGTCCGCCCACACCAGCACCGGGTAGGACCGGGCGGTGAGTCCCTGGACGGGCTTGCTATACACTCCGGAATCGGTGGGCAGCGTCTGGACGATGGACCGGGGCAGATAACTCACCCCGAAGCCCGCCTGCACCAGCTGCATGGCCATGGGGGTGTCGTAGCACTGGCACACCACGTTCAGGGAGAAGCCCGCCCGCTGACACTGATTGCGCAGGTGGTTGCTGTACCCCCATAGATCGTCGCTACGCAGCAGGCACATGGGCACCCCCTCCAGGGCCTGGATGGGGACGCTGTCCTGCCCGGGGGCGGGGTCGGTCTGGCCGTTCATCACCAGCTCCAGCCGGTCCTCCCCCAGGATCTTCTCCCGCAGGCCGCTGGGCTCCTCCGACTGACTGCGCAGATACAGGGCGTGGAGCTTGCCCCGGCTCAGGTCGTCCAGCAGATCGTCGGGGGTGCCCATGCGGATGTACAGCTCCACCTGGGGATACAGGCGGTGATAGGCTTTCCAGTGCTCCATAACCACCGGGATGTCCGAGTAGATGACCCCCAGCTTCACCTGCCCCCGCAGGCCGGCGTCCACGTCCCGGACGCTGTCGGCCATCATCCGCAGGCTCTGGAACATCTGCTCGCACTGCTGATAGAGCAGCTTGCCCGCCTCGGTGAGCTCGATCCCCTTGTTGTTGCGCAGGAACAGGCACACCCCCAGCTCGTCCTCCAGCATGGCCAGCTGCCGGCTGATGGGGGGCTGGGCCACGTGGAGCTCCCGGGAGGCCCGGGAGATGCTCTTGGCCTCGGCCACCGCCGCGAAGTACTCCAGCTGTCTGAAATTCATCTCATCACCATACCTTTTTGATCTGGCAAAAGCGCTTTCCCTGTGGTTTCTATTATAGCAATTTTTTTGATAAATACAAGCTGTGCGCGCCGCCCAGAGGGCCCAAATTTTGCGCCCGCTCCCCAGCGGCGAGCGCAAAAAGGCGCCCCCTCGAGTTTCCCCGCCCACGCTCTGCTGGATCCTACGCCTGAAAGGTCTTTTAACAAGCTGAGCGCCCCGGCCAACGGCCGGGGCGCTCAGAAAATCCCATTTTTCAAAGGACCTTGGACAGAAACAGCTGGGTGCGGGGGTTCTGAGGGTGGTCGAAGAACTCGTGGGGGGTGTTCTGCTCCAGAATGTGGCCGCCGTCCATGAATAGGACCCGGCTGCCCACCTCCCGGGCGAAGCCCATCTCGTGGGTGACCACCACCATGGTCATGCCCTCCTGGGCCAGCTCCTTCATCACGTCCAGCACCTCGCCCACCATCTCCGGGTCCAGGGCGGAGGTGGGCTCGTCAAAGAGCATCACCTTGGGCCGCATGGCCAGGGCCCGGACGATGGCGATGCGCTGCTTCTGGCCGCCGGACAGCTGGGCGGGGTAGGCGTCCGCCTTGTCCTCCAGGCCCACCCGCTTGAGCAGGGCGCTGGCGGTGTCGTTGGCCTCCGCCTGGCCCATGAGCTTGGTGCGCACTGGGGCCAGGGTGATGTTGCGCCGGATGGTCATGTTGGGGAACAGGTTGAAGTGCTGGAACACCATGCCCATCTGCTGGCGGACCTTGTCGATGTCCGTCTTGGGGTCGGTGATCTCGGTCCCCTCGAAGGTGATGGTGCCGGCGGTGGGGGTCTCCAGCAGGTTCAGACAGCGCAGGAAGGTGGACTTGCCCGAGCCGGAGGGGCCGATGATGACCACCTTCTCCCCGGGATAGATGTGCTCGGAGATGTCGTCCAGCACCAGGTGGCTGCCGAAGGACTTGGACAGGTTTTTAACGTCGATCACTTTGACGCAGCCTCCTTTCCAGCTTGCCCTGGAGCCAGGTGAAGAGCAGCACCAGGATCAGGTACATGATTGCGGTGATGAGGTAGGGGTACATGGGCTCGTAGGTGTTGGTGATGATGGCCTGGGCGAAGTAGACGATCTCCTTGCCGCCGATGACGTTGATCAGGGAGGTGTCCTTCAGCAGGGTGATGAACTCGTTGCCCAGGGCGGGGAGGATGGCCTTGAAGGCCTGGGGGATGACGATGAACCGCATGGTATCAAAGTACCCCAGGCCCAGGGACCGGCCCGCCTCGGTCTGCCCGATGTCCAGGGACATCAGGCCGCCCCGGATGATCTCGGCCACATAGGCCCCCGAGTTGATGCCCAGGGACAGCGCGCCGATGAGGGTCTTGTTCCGGTTGCTGGCGAAGATGACCAGACCCATGATGAGCAGCTGCACCATCATGGGGGTGCCCCGGATGATGGTCACGTACACCTTGCACACGAAGTTGACAAGCCCCAGGAAGGGGTTCCGGTGCCCCGGGCGCTGCTGGTCGAGGGCGGTGCGGATCAGGGCCACCATCACTCCCAGG
>CALWYA010000108.1 GCA_944385645.1 uncultured Oscillospiraceae bacterium | reverse complement strand
CGACAAGAAGGCCCGTCAGGCCCATGTCGGCGGCGAAGTCCTGGCATTTGTCTGGTAAGGAGGGTTATAGGAATGTCCAGAATTGGTAGAGCTCCTATCGCCATCCCCGCCGGCGTGGAGGTCAAGATCGAGGCGGAGAATGTGGTCACCGTCAAGGGCCCCAAGGGCACGCTGACCCAGAAGTTCAACCCCAATATGGCCATCGCCATCGAGGACGGCGTCCTGCACGTCACCCGTCCCAACGACGCCAAGGAGAACCGCTCCCTCCACGGCCTGACCCGCACCCTCATCCACAACATGGTGGTGGGCGTGACCGAGGGCTATAAGAAGGAGCTGGACGTGAACGGCGTGGGCTACCGTGTGGCCAAGGAGGGCAACAAGCTGGTGATGAACCTGGGCTTCTCCCACCAGGTCACCGTGGAGGAGGTCCCCGGCATCGAGATCGAGGTTCCCAACCCCAACAAGATCGTCATCCACGGCTGCGACAAGCAGCAGGTGGGCCAGTTTGCCGCCGAAGTGAGAGAGAAGCGTCCGCCTGAGCCTTACAAGGGCAAGGGCATCAAGTATACTGACGAGGTCATCCGCCGCAAGGCTGGTAAGACCGGCGCCAAGAAGTAAGAAGGAGGTGTGCCACTATGATCAACAGACCCGATACCCGTTCTCAGCGCATTAAGCGCCACAAGCGTGTGCGTGCGAAAATCTCCGGCACGCCCGAGCGTCCCCGCCTGAACGTGTTCCGCAGCGAGACCAACATCTACGCCCAGATCATCGACGATGTCAACGGCGTGACCCTGGTCTCCGCTTCTTCCCTGGAGAAGGACTTCCATGTGGACGGCACCAAGTCCGACGCCGCCAAGCAGGTGGGCGTCAACGTGGCTGAGCGTGCCAAGGCCAAGGGCATCGAGACCGTGGTGTTCGACCGCGGCGGCTATGTCTATCACGGCCGTGTGAAGGCTCTGGCCGAGGGCGCCCGCGAGGGCGGCCTGCAGTTCTAAGGGAGGAGGAAGAACAAATGCCTAGATTTGAGAGAGAGCCCAGCGAGTTCACCGAGAAGCTGGTCTATCTGAACCGCGTGTCCAAGACCGTCAAGGGCGGCCGTGTGGCCAAGTTCTCCGCCCTCATGGTCGTGGGCGACGAGAAGGGCCGCGTGGGCTTCGGCCTGGGCAAGGCCGCCGAGGTGCCCGAGGCCATCCGCAAGGGCATCGAGGACGCCAAGAAGAACATGATTACCGTGTCCCTGTCCGGCACCACCATCCCCCACGAGGTCATCGGCGAGTTCGGGGCCGGCCGCGTGCTGATGAAGCCCGCCGCCCCCGGTACCGGCGTCATCGCCGGCGGCCCTGTCCGTGCCGTGATGGAGGCCATCGGGATCAAGGACATCCGCACCAAGTGCCTGCGCTCCAACAATCCGCAGAACGTGGTCTCCGCCGCCTTCGAGGGCCTGAAGTCCCTGCGCACCCCCGAGGAAGTGGCCCGCGTGCGCGGCAAGAGCGTGGACGAGATCCTGGGTTAAGGAGGGCACAACAATGGCTAATCTGAACATCAAGCTGGTCAAGAGCCTGAACGGCCGGATCGCCAAGCACAAGGCGACCGCCGAGGCCCTGGGCCTGCGGAAGATCGGCGACACCACCGTGCAGCCCGACAACGAGGCTACCCGGGGCAAGATCGCCCACATCGGCTACCTGCTCCAGGTCACCGAGGAAAACTGAAGGAGGCGTGAGAAATGAATCTGCATGAACTTTCCCCCGCCGCCGGCTCCAACACCAAGGCCTACCGCAAGGGCCGCGGCCACGGCTCCGGCAACGGCAAGACCGCCGGCCGCGGTCACAAGGGCCAGTGGGCCCGTTCCGGCGGCGGCGTGCGCGTTGGGTTTGAGGGCGGCCAGATGCCTCTGGCCCGCCGGCTGCCCAAGCGCGGCTTCCACAACATCTTCGCCAAGCCCCTGGAGGCGGTCAACGTCTCCGCGCTGGAGAAGTTTGCGGACGGCGCCGTGGTCAACGCTCAGGCGCTGCTGGAGAAGGGTATCCTGTCCAAGTGCCAGTACGGCGTGAAGATCCTGGGCAAGGGGGAGATCACCAAGAAGCTCACCGTCCAGGCCACCGCCTTCTCCGCCTCCGCCAAGGAAAAGATCGAGGCTGCGGGTGGTAAGGCGGAGGTGATCTGACCATGATTCAGACGATCCGCAACGCCTGGGCTGTGCCCGAGCTGCGCAAGAAGATCCTCTTTACCGTCATGGCCCTGCTGATCTTCCGGCTGGGCTCCGCCGTCCCGGTCCCCTATATCGACCGGCTGGCTCTGGAGAGCTACATGGAGATGCAGAGCGGCACCATTCTGGGCCTGATGAGCGCCCTGAGCGGCTCCGCCTTCTCCATGGCCACCGTATTCGCCCTGTCTATTCAGCCCTATATCAACAGCTCCATCATTATCCAGCTGCTGACCGTGGCCATCCCCGCGCTGGAGCGGCTGGCCAAGGAGGGGGGCGAGGAGGGCCGCAAGAAGATCGCCTCCATCACCCGGTACACCACCGTGGCCATCGCCCTGCTCCAGGGCTTCGGCTACTACTCCCTGATCAACAGCTACGGGCTGGTGGACGGGGGCTCCCTGAACGGGATTTGGGTGGCCGTGGTCATCATCCTGTCCTTCACCGCCGGCTCCGCCTTCCTGATGTGGCTGGGCGAGCAGATCACCGAGTTCGGCATCGGCAACGGTATCTCCATCCTGCTGTTCGCCGGCATTGTGTCCCGGTTCCCCCAGATGGTCATGGACTCCATCAGCGGCGTGTCCACCTGGAACAGCCTGAACAGCGGCGCCATCACTGAGGAGACCCTCACCGAGGCCGGCATGACCGCCGACCAGGCCGCCCAGTATATCCAGAGCCTGAAGGCCTCCGCGGTGGCCCCCTGGCTGATCCCCATCATCGTCATCGGCCTGCTGGCCCTGGTGGTGCTGATCGTGTTCATCGCCAACTCCGAGCGCCGGATCCCTGTGCAGTATGCCAAGCGGGTGGTGGGCCGGAAGATGTACGGCGGCCAGTCCACCCACATCCCCATGAAGCTGAACATGGGCGGCGTCATGCCCATCATCTTCGCCCAGTCCATCGCCATGCTGCCCGCCACCATCGGCGCCTTCGCCGGGTGGACCACGGCCAGCGAGGGGGGCGGCGGCGTGATGATGCGGCTGTTCGACACCAGCAAGCCCTTCTACTCCATCCTGTACTTCCTGCTCATCGTGGGCTTCAGCTACTTCTACGCCACCATGCAGTTCAACCCCATCGAGGTGGCCAACAACCTGAAGAAGAACGGCGGCTTCATCCCCGGCTTCCGTCCCGGCAAGCCCACCGCCGACTTCATGATGCGGGTGCTTAACAAGATCACCATGTTCGGCGCCCTGTACCTGTCCATCGTGGCTCTGGCCCCCATCATCACCGGCAACATCGTGGGGTACAGCTCTCTGGCCATCGGCGGCACCTCCATCATCATCGTGGTGGGCGTCGCCCTGGAGACGGTACGCCAGCTGGAGGCTCAGATGCTCATGCGCCACTACAAAGGCTTCCTGGAGTGAGAAAGGACGGCTGATCGGGTATGAAACTGATCCTGCTGGGCGCCCCCGGCGCGGGAAAAGGCACCCAGGCCGAGATTCTCAGCGCCAAGCTGGGGATCCCCACCATCTCCACCGGCAACATTCTCCGGGCCGCTGTCAAGGAGGGCACTCCCATCGGCCTGGAGGCCAAGCGGTATATGGACGCGGGCCAGCTGGTCCCCGATTCCGTGATCATCGGCATCGTGGCCCAGCGGCTGGAGCAGCCTGACTGCGCCGGCGGCTTCATCCTGGACGGGGTGCCCCGCACCATCGGCCAGGCCGAGGCCCTGGACGCCGCCGGCGTGACCTTTGACCATGTGCTGTCCATCGAGATCTCCGACGAGGAGATCGAGGAGCGCATGGAGGGCCGCCGGGTGTGTCAGAGCTGCGGCGCCCCCTACCATGTGAAGGCCAAGCCCCCCAAGCGGGAGGGCGTGTGCGACAGCTGCGGCGGCGCGCTGATCCAGCGGGACGACGACAAGCCCGAGACCGTCCGCCGCCGCCTGGAGGTCTACCACCAGGAGACCGAGCCCCTGAAGGACTACTATCAGGCCAAGGGCATCCTGGTCCCGGTGGACAACCAGGACACCATTGAGGGGACCACTCAGGTGATCATGGAGGCGTTAAAGATCTGATGGCGCTGGAAATGATTTCACTGAAGTCCCCCCGGGAGATCGAGGCCATGCGGAAGGCCGGGCGGCTCACCGCCCAGGCCCGGGCCCTGGCCGGCTCCATGGTGCGCCCCGGCGTCACCACCCACGAGATCGATACGGCGGTGCGCCGCTTCATCGAGAGCCACGGAGGCAAGCCCTCCTTCCTGGGCTACGCCGGGTTCCCCGGCTCGGCCTGCATCTCGGTGAACGAGGTGGTCATCCACGGCATCCCCGGCCCCCGGAAGCTGCAGGAGGGCGACATCGTCAGCGTGGACGTGGGTGCCTACGTGGGCGGCTTCCACGGGGACTGCGCCGCCACCTATCCCTGCGGGGAGATCAGCGACGAGGCCAAACAGCTCATCGCTGTCACCCAGCAGAGCTTCTGGGAGGGGATCCAGTTCGCCCGCCAGGGCCACCGGGTGTCCGACATTGGACACGCGGTCCAGGCCTATGTGGAGTCCTTTGGCTACTCCGTGGTCCGGGATTTCGTGGGCCACGGGGTGGGCGCCAAGCTCCATGAGCCCCCCGAGGTGCGCAACTTCGGCCCCGCCGGCCACGGTCCCCGGCTCCTGCCGGGCATGACCATCGCCGTGGAGCCCATGGTGTGCGCCGGCGACTGGCAGGTGAAGGTGCTCCCCGATCAGTGGACCACCGTATCCCTGGACGGATCGCTCACCGCCCACTATGAGAACACCATCCTCATCACCGAGGATGGCCCCGAGATCCTCACCGTCACCGAGGACGGCGCCTATGTGTGATTACACAGGCGGGATCGTCCTGGCCGAGGCCGGCCGGGACAAGGGCGGACTGTTCTGTGTGGTGGGTATGGACCGGGATCAGGACCGGCTGCTGCTGGCCGACGGGAGACGCCGGAAGGCGAGCCGCCCCAAGGCCAAGAAGCCGGGCCACGTCCGGCTCCTCACCGGGGACGGCCGAACCTTCGGCCACCCTGTGATCGAAAAGCTGAAGCAAGGACAACCGGTGTCTGACCGGGAACTGAGGCGCGCGCTGGCCGCCTTCAAGGAGGGTGTTTCGCTTGGCGAAAGACGATATGATTGAGCTGGAGGGCGTCGTGACCGAGGCGCTCCCCAACACCACATTCCACGTGGACATCGGGAACGGACACATCATCCTGGCCCACATCTCCGGCAAGCTGCGCATGAACTTCATCCGCATCCTGCCTGGAGACAAGGTGACCATCCAGATGTCCCCCTACGACCTCACCCGAGGCCGTATCACCTGGCGTTCCAAGTAAGTATCAACGACCGGAGGCGGGGAAGCCTTGCCTTCCTCTCCCCGGGGCCGTTAGGCATTCATCAGGAGGTTGTAACAATGAAAGTCAGACCGTCCGTGAAGCCCATGTGCGAGAAGTGCAAAGTCATTAAGCGCAAGGGCAAAGTCATGGTAATTTGCGAAAACCCCAAGCATAAGCAGAGACAAGGTTAATTGGAGGTGCTGTAAGAATGGCTCGTATTGCCGGTATT
>CALWYA010000107.1 GCA_944385645.1 uncultured Oscillospiraceae bacterium | reverse complement strand
CTTCAGGCCATATGGCCGAAAGAACAGGTGGAAACGGAGCCAGGCGGACTTTGCGCCGACGAAGTGCGCTGCCGCGGGCCGCAGGCCCTCTGGCCGGAAAGGCTGTGCCTTTTCGGCCAGAGCGGTCAGTATTGCTGCCTGGCCTCCGCCTTGGCGATGCGGGCCTCCCGGATGTTGTTGATCACCAGCAGGGCCAGCACCACCACGAACAGAAGGGTGGATACGGCGTTGATCTCCGGGGAGATGCGCCGGCGGGCCATGGAGTAGATCTCCCGGGCCAGGGTGGAGGCGGAGGAGCCGCCGGTGAAGTAGGAGATGACGAAGTCATCCACGCTCATGGTGAAGGCGATGAGGGCGCCGGAGACGATGCCCGGCTTGATCTCGGGCAGGATCACCTTGAAGAAGGCCCCCATCCAGGTGCAGCCCAGGTCCCGGGCGGCGTCCACCAGGTTGGAGTCCATCTGCCGCAGCTTGGGGCCCACCGACAGGATGACGTAGGGGATGTTGAAGGTGATGTGGGCGATGAGCATGGTGCCGAAGCCCAGGGACAGCTCCGGGAAGGTGATGCGGTACAGGCTGCCGAAGAGGTTCAGGGTGATGCGGTAGTTGGCGGCAAACTCGTTCCACAGGCCGAACACCGCCACGAACAGCAGGCACAGGGAGACGCCGGTGACGATGTCGGCGTTCATCATGGGGATGTTGTTCACGTTCATCAGCACCGAGCGGGTGCGCCGGCGCATGGAGTAGAAGCCCACGGCGGCGAAGGTACCCGCCACGGTGGCAACCACAGTGGCCACCAGGGAGACCAGCAGGGTGGTGTACACGCTCTGAATGATGGCCCGGTCCCGGAACAGCTCCTCATACCAGCGCAGGGAGAAGCCGTGCCAGACCACGTTGCTGTTGCCGTCGTTGAAGGAGAAGACGATCATCAGCAGGATAGGGGCGTACAGGAACAGGAAGACCAGGCCCATGAACAGGCGGCTTCCGATGCGGCGCTCTTTTTTCATAGGACCACCGCCTGTTCCTCGCCCTCACCGAAGCGATTCATGATCCACATGCAGATGATGACGATGACCATCATCACCAGGGCGATGGCGCTGCCCAGGTGGGGGTTGTAGGCCCCGCCCAGGAACTGCAGCTCGATGAGGTTGCCCAGGAGCATGTGGGTGCCGCCCCCCAGCAGCTGGGAGATGGCGAAGGTGGACACGGACGGGACGAACACCATGGTCACCCCGGACAGGATGCCCGGCAGGGACAGGGGGAAGATCACCCGGCGGAACACCCCGGCGGAGCTGGCCCCCAGGTCCTGGGCCGCCTCCAGCAGGGAGTGGTCCAGCTTGATGATCACCGAGTAGATGGGCAGTACCATGAAGGGCAGGTAGTTGTACACCATGCCCAGCACCACCGCCCCCTGGGTGCGGATCATGCGGAAGTACTGGATGTCGGTGCCGAACAGGCCGTTGATCAGGTCGAACAGCCCGATGGAGTCAAAGAACTGGTTGAGCAGGCCGTTGTTCTCCAGAATGGCCATCCAGGCGTAGGTGCGCAGCAGGAAGTTGACCCACATGGGCAGCATGATGAGGACGGTGGCCATGCGCTGAAAGCCGGGGCCCTCCTTGGCCATGAGGTAGGCCAAGGGGTAGCCGATGAGCAGGCAGATGACCGTGGCCACCAGGGCCAGCTGGAAGGAGCGCAGGAAGATGGAGGTGTAGGTGCCCATGCCGGTGAAGTTGGCCAGGGTGGGGTCGAAGGCGGCGGTGGTAAAAGCGTAGACCACCACCATGACGATGGGCGCCACCACAAAGAGGGCCATCCACCCCACATAGGGCGCGGCCAGAAGGGAGCGCTTACTCGTCATGGCTCTCCTCCTCTTCCTCCTCGGGCTCCAGGGTGGCGTCGCTGATCTCGTCGTACTCCTCGGAGTAGGAGGAGTAGTCCCCGAACAGGCCGGAATACTGGCTCTTCTTCATCACGTGGATGCCGTCCGGGTCGATCTTGATGCCGATGTGGCTGCCCACCGGGCAGAAGTCGGTGGTCTGAATCAGCCACTTGAAGCCGTAGAAGTCCACGATGGTGTCGTAGTGGACCCCCTTGAAGGTCACCGAGGTGACGGTGCCCTTCAGCTGGCCCTGATCCTCCGGGACGATGTCCACGTCCTCGGGCCGGATGACCACGTCCACCGGCTCGTCCGGGAGGAAACCCTTGTCCAGACACTGGAACTTCCGGTTGAAGATCTCCACCACCCCGTCGGCGCGCATGATGCCGTCCAGGATGTTGGACTCGCCGATGAAGTCGGCCACAAAGGCGTTCTTGGGCTCGTTATAGATGTCCTCGGGGGTGCCGATCTGCTGGATCTTCCCCTGGTCCATGACCACCACGGTGTCGGACATGGCCAGGGCCTCCTCCTGGTCGTGGGTCACATAGATAAAGGTGATGCCCATGGCCTGCTGGATGCGCTTGAGCTCGTTCTGCATGTCCTTGCGCAGCTTCAGGTCCAAGGCCCCCAGGGGCTCGTCCAAAAGCAGCACCTTGGGCCGGTTCACCAGGGCCCGGGCGATGGCCACCCGCTGCTGCTGGCCGCCGGACAGCTGGCTGACCCGGCGCTTCTCGAAGCCCTTCAGGTTGACCACCTGGAGCATGTCCATGACCCGCTCCTGGATCTCCTCCTCGGTCAGCTTCTCCTTCTTTCCGGTCTCCGGGTCCGCCTTGGGGATGCGCAGGCCGAAGGCGATGTTCTCGAACACGTTCAGATGGGGAAACAGCGCGTATTTCTGGAACACCGTGTTCACCGCCCGCTTATGGGGCGGGACAGCATTGATCCTCACACCGTCAAAAAAAACGTCGCCGGCGGTGGGCGTCTGAAAACCACCGATGATGCGAAGCGTGGTGGTTTTCCCGCACCCGCTGGGACCCAACAGTGTGAGGAACTCCTTATCTCTGATATACAAATTGATCTTGTCCAGCACGACCTCGCCGTCAAAGGACATGGTGCAGTCGGACAGGCGGATCAGCTCCTTGGCCATGTGCCCTTCCCCCTTTAATAATAGCTACCTTGTCAGCTCCCTCGATTTATTCACCCGGGTCGGCGTCCGCAGGGCGGACCTCCGGGGGGCCGGGTTTTCACGGATAGCGAGATACACTATATCCGACTGTACCCCAAATGTCAATGATTTTCCCCAAAAAATTTTCCGGCGTCCGCCGGGGGGAGAAACGCCCGCGCCCACCCCCTTTCCAGGGGGCGGGCGCAGGGACAGAAACTCAGTTCAGCTCCAGGTCCGCCACCCGGCCGGAGCCCCGCTCGTCCAGCTGGATGAGCCGGTGGAAGGCGCCGATGGGGCCGTCCAGGGTGTAGGCCGCCCGCTCCACGCCGCCCCGTTGATCGGTGACGGTGACCAGAGCCCAGACCGCCCCCTCCGGCCGCTCCAGGGCCAGGCCGTCCCCGATCTCCTCCATGGTCAGCGTCCGCCGGGCCAGGGGGCTGTCCGCCCCGTCGTACCAGACCACCTCCACCTGTTCGGTGCGCTCCTCCCACTGGATGGAGAACTCCACCGCCAGGCGGTCGGTCCGCCGGCTCCCGCCGATGACCCAGTCCGTGACCTCCTCCATGGAGACAGTTATGCCGCCGTCGCCCCCGAAGCCCCGCTGCTCCCCGCTGAGGTAGACGGTGCCGTCCTGGGCCTGGTAGACCCAGTAGGCGGTGAGGGCATAGCCCAGTCCGCTCCGGCTCTCATGCCCCTCCAAGATCGGGCCCTTGTAGAAGGTGCCGCTGAGGGTCTGCTCCCCGCCCCCCGGGCTCACGTCCAGGGAGACCTCGGCGCCCACCATGTCGGACCAGCCGGAGAAGTCCGTCTCCCCGTCCGGCCCGGCGCGCAGGGCCAGGAAGCAGTTGAGCCCCTCCCGGCCGGGGAACACATACCGGTCCTCCTCCGCGTCGTATTCTCCGACCACGACGCTTCGGTCGGGTGGCTGGATCTCCTCATACACCAGCTGAAAGCCGATGCGCCGGTCCTGCCCGGCCAGCCGCTCCGGCCGGGCCAGGCTGCCCACGCTGTTTCCCAGCAGCAGGGCCAGCACCCCGCAGGCCGCCACCGCCCCCAGCAGTCGGGGCCAGTATTTACTCCAAATGCTCTTCATCGCCGTCCTCCAGTCGTCCGTCGAAGCGGAGGATGTCCCCCACGTCGCAGTCCAGATAGTAGCAGATGCGGTTGATGGTGTGGAAGCGCACGCCGCTGGCCTTTCCCGAGCGGAGGATGGACAGGTTGGCCTCGGTGATGCCCACCTTGGCGCACAGCTCCTTGGCGGTCATCCCCCGCTCCTTCAAGATCTCGCTCAGATGTACCGTAATGGCCAACGCCGTCACCCCTCTCCTTCAGATAGGAGTGAGGAGATAGGAGATATGAGATACCGCCCCGCTCTCCACTCTTCACTCTCCAAAACTCCTATCTCCTATCTCCAAACTCCTATCTCTCAAATGATGGAGTCGCTGTCCTCCTGGAGCTCCCGCCCCCTCTGGAGGCACCGGCACAGCAGCATCAGTCCGGCGGAGAGGGCCAGAGACACCAGGGGCAGGGACAGGGCGGGGCGGACGGCGTGGAGCAGGGGGAGCAGCAGGAGCTGGAGCAGGTTGGCGGAGACCGCCAGGGCCACCGTGGCCTGGGCCAGGATGCGGCAGGCCAGGGCGGTGCGGCCGCACAGCTCCACCCCCTCCCGGTCAAAGTCCTCCCGGCCCAGCGCCCAGGCCAGCTCGGCCCCCCACACCATGGTCGCGGCGGACAGGAACCCCGGGGCGGCCTCCAGGGTGCACACCGTCCAGATCACCGCCAGGGAGAGGACGCGCTTCGGCCCGTCGCCGCCCCTCAGGATCCCGGACCACCAGTCCGGGAGGCTGGAAGCGTTGCCCTGGAGGACCTCCTGGCACCGCTGGAGCCCCTGGGCCGCCAGGCCGAAGCCGGCGGCACAGGCGGCAAGGCCGGCGCACAGCAGGAGCAGCAGGGAGAAGGCCCGGGCCAGCTCCTCCCGGGGCGCCCCCTCCAGCCGGCGCAGGACCTTCAGGATCCCCCAGGCCGCCCCCACCGACAGCAGGCACAGCACCACGGCCACCGGGAAGCGGGTCCGGTCCGCCCAGCTGAGGAAGGTGGGGTTGACCAGCAGGACCAGCCCCGCCAGCAGCAGGGGAAAGGTCAGGGCCAGCAGCCAGTCCTCGTCCCCCCGCCACTTTCCCTTCCGGGGAAGCAGCAAAATCAGGGGCAGGGCGGACAGGAGCAGCACCAGTCCCCAGGCGGCCAGATTGCCCCCCGCTCCGGACAGGGACAGCTCCCGCAGTCCCTCCCCCAGGGCCTGGACGGGCAGGGTCAGCACAGTCCAGTCCCCCACCAGCTGGATCACCAGCCCCGCCAGCAGGCCCAGGGCGGCCCCGGCGGGGATCACGCGGAACAGCTTGTTCATCCCACTCACCTCCAAAACATTCCTGTCTTTCACGCTCAGTAATTATCGTAAAACGATAATCTATCTGACTGGAGCATAGCACAGAAATTATCGTCTGTCAATAATTTTTAGCGAAAAAATTTCCCCGCCCCAGTGGGGCGGGGATGAGCTCAGGACCGCTCCCGGTCCTGCCGGATCAAAATTTTCAGGGCCTCCACCCCCGCCCGGATGGCGGCGGAGGTGTCGTGGGACTCCCTCTGGTCCAGGCCGGCGGCCTCCCGCTCCTGGTTCCAGATCACGTGGAACACCG
>CALWYA010000106.1 GCA_944385645.1 uncultured Oscillospiraceae bacterium | reverse complement strand
GCCGAGGGCAAGAACCCCTTCACCCTGGACTCCAAGGCCCCCGCTGGCGGCTATCAGGAGTTCCTGATGAACGAGGCCCGCTACTCCAGCCTGACCCGCTCCTTCCCCGAGCGCGCCAAGGAGCTCTTCGCCCTGAACGAGGAGACCGCCAAGGCCCGCTACGAGCACCTGACCCGTCTGCAGAAGCTGTACGAGGCGTAAACGACCCTGAAAACCAGGATGGACAGTCTGTCCATCCCGGTTTTTACACAGATATGTCCCCGCGGGGACGGAGAAGAAAGGAGGCGCGGACCGTGGAGAACGGAGCGGTAGAACAGAAGCTGCGGGAACTGGGCTACGCCCTGCCGGCCAGGCCGGAGGGGGGCGGCAGCTATGTCCATGTGAAGGAGTTCGGAGACGGACTGGCCTATGTATCCGGCTGCGGGCCGGAGCTGGACGGGGCGCTGGCCTTCCGGGGCCAGGTGGGGGCGGAGGTCTCCCTGGAGGAGGCCCGGCAGTGCGCCGTCCACTGTGTTTTGAACGTGCTGTCCGCCCTGAAGCTCCACCTGGGCAGTCTGGACCGGGTGAAGAGTTTTGTGAAGATGACCGTCTTTGTGGCCTGCCCGCCGGGACAGGCGGACATCCCCCGGGCGGCCGACGGAGCCACCTGGCTGCTGGAGCAGCTCTTCGGCAGGGAGCGGGGGGTGCCCACCCGGACCACCGTGGGGGTGACCGCCCTGGCGGACCACTTCCCGGTGGAGCTGGAAGTCCTGGTGGAGCTGTACAAGTGATCGGGTTTCAAGGGCCCCGGGCGGATGCCCGGGGCCCGCTCTGTTCGGGCGCTCCTCTCCGCGGGACGCGGCCCAATCGGAGGATCTGCCCCCGAAAGCGCCCGCTCTACCTTCCGTTTGGTGACAAAGGGGCCCTGCCGTGTTACAATGGCCCCAGAGAAACGGCATAAGGAGCATGCGGAGATGGATTTGGACCGGAAAAAGATCGGGGCGCTCATCGGCGCCCTGCGCAGAGAGAAGGGATGACCCAGCGGGAGCTGGCGGAGCAGCTCCACGTGTCCGACCGGGCTGTGAGCAAGTGGGAGCGGGGGGCGGGCCTTCCGGACCCCTCCCTGATGATCCAGCTGTCCGACCTGCTGGGCATTACCGTCAACGAGCTGCTGACCGGGGCGCGGAGGGCGGACCGGGCGGACTGGTCCGACGGCCGGCGGGAGGTACAGGACGCCGTGGCCCTCTTCTACCGGCATGTGCGCCGCCGGGCCCGGCAGCTGCGGGGGCGGATCATCGCCGGCGCGTGCGCCGCCGCTCTGCTGGCGGGCGGGGCCGCCCTGGCCCTGACAAAGGCGGGGGAGGGGCGGATCCTCTTTCCCCCCGACATCCAGTGCGAGGTGCACCAGCGGGAGGAGCCGGTGGAGCTGCTGCTGGAGCTGGACCGCAGGCTGAACGGCGTGTACGACTATCTCTGCGGCTATGAGCTGGACGGGAGCGGGCAGGTGACCCTGCGGGACCGGAGCCTCTGGTCGTCCTACACGGAGGCGGTGCCCGAAGCGGTCTATCAGGCCCTGCGCAAGCTGGACCCGGGGACGGTTACCGTGATCGACCGGACCGAAGCGGGCTATCTGGTCAGCTGTTATCGGGACGACGGCAGCTGGGCGGTGATCGAGACGGACCGGGCGCAGCAGGAGAAGTTCCGGTACGAGTGGAAGGGGGCCGAAGGGGAGGAATTCTGCACCGCCTTCCTGTCCCAGGGAGAGCTCTATCTGTTGTCCCGGCAGGGGGACGAGCGGTTCCTGACCGCGGTGGACCGGGAGGACGGCGAGGAGCGGAGATACCGCTTCAACGGCCAATCTCTCGCCGGGGAGACCGGGGCGGAGAGCCGGATCGGCGGCTTCCTCTTTGACGGGAGACAGATGTGGGTGCGGGACGGCGTGCTCTGCTTTGCCCAGACCCACTACGGCGAGGGGACTCGCGCCGTGTGGGCGGCCTATGACCTGGAGGAGGGGAGGGCGCGGAGCTTCCATGCGCTGGAGGGGGCCGAGGTGATGGCGGTGCGCCAGGAGCCGGAGACCGGCCGGGTGCTGGTGCTGGTCAATCCCATGGGCTATGCCCCGCTGGAGCTCTACACCCTGGACGGCGGGACGCTGGAGGTGCTGGAGAAGGTGGAGCTGGCGCTGCCCAGCGAGTACCTGACCCGGCGGGACTCCCTGTATCAGGCAGAGCACTATTCTTTGTTTGAGGCGGATATGGACGGGCGGCAGGTGGCGGTCCTCTTCGGAGACGCGGCGGGCCGGAAGAGCGGGGAGGACGGCTGTGCCAGCGAGATCCTGGTGGTCTATGACCGGTCTGACGGCCGGATGGTATGGCGGGGCCGGCTCAGCTACCCGGGGGAATATGAGATCCAGGGGCTCTCCCTGCTCCCCCGGGACGGGGCGTGACCGGACCGCAGAGGAACCGGGACAAGAAGGCCCCCGCGGCGCTGCCGCGGGGGCCTCTTGTTGTATGTTATGCCAGCGCCTTCTCCAGCCAGCTCTGCAGCCGGTTCAGGCTGTCGAAGACCCCGAAGGCCGCCCCCTCCATCTCGGGGGTGGGGGGGATGAGGTCGGGGACCAGTGCGGTCATCAGGCCGGCCCGGTGGGCGGAGAGCACCCCATTTTTGGAGTCCTCCACCCCCAGGGTCCGGGCAGGGTCCGCCCCGATGGCCCGGCAGGCGGTGAGGTAGATCTCCGGGTCGGGCTTACCCCGGGTCACCATATCCCCGGTGACCACCGCCCGGAAATACCGGTCCAGGCCGCTGTTCTCCAGCTTATAGCGGGTGGTGTTGGCCCCGCTGGAGGTGGCCAGGGCCAGGGGGAGGCCCTTTCCGGAGAGAAACTCCAAAATCTCCCGGGCCCCCGCCTTCACCGGCACCCCCTCCGTCTCCAGCCGGGCCCGGCTGCGCCGGGAGCACTCCAGCAGGAAGTCGTCCAGGGGGAAATCGGGGGGCGTCACCTGCCGCAGGAGGGCGACGATGCCCTCCCGGTTGCGGCCCACCAGCTCCAGGTAGTGCTCTTCAATGCCCGGGGCGTCCCACTCCCGGGCCACCCCCAGCCAGACCTCCAGGGCCAGCCGCTCGGTGTCGAAGAGGGTGCCGTCGGCGTCAAAGACGGCCCCCGCCAGACGCAGTGCGCTCATACCTTGCCGATGTCGGTGCGGAAGTGCATGTCCTGGAAGGAGATGGGCTTGCAGGCGGCGTAGGCTTTGGCGATGGCGTCCTCCAGGGTGCCGCCCACGGCGGTGACCCCCAGCACCCGGCCGCCGTTGGTGAGCACCGCGCCGTCCTCTCCCAGCTTGGTGCCCGCGTGGAACACGGTGGCCAGCTGGCCCGCCTCCTCCAGGCCGGAGATGGGGTAGCCGCTCTGGTACTTCACCGGGTAGCCCCCGGAGGCCAGGACGATGCAGCAGGCCGCGCCGCTCTTCCACCGGATGTCGATCTGGTCCAGGGTGCCGTCCGCGCAGGCCTGGAAAATGTCCATCAGGTCGGTGTCCAGCATGGACAGGATGGGCTGGGTCTCCGGGTCGCCGAAGCGGGCGTTGTACTCCACCACCTTGGGGCCGTCCTTGGTGAGCATCAGGCCGAAGTAGATGACCCCCTTGAAGGGCCGGCCCTCCGCCTTCAGGGCGGCCACGGTGGGCAGGAAGATCTCCTTCATGCACCGGTCGGCGATCTCCGGGGTGTACTTGGGGGAGGGGCAGAAGGCCCCCATGCCGCCGGTGTTGGGGCCCTGGTTGCCGTCATAGGCCCGCTTGTGGTCCTGGGAGGACAGCATGGGCACCAGGTGCTCCCCGTCGCAGAAGGCCAGTACGGTGACCTCGGGGCCCACCATGCACTCCTCGATGACCACGGTGGAGCCGGAGGCGCCGAACTTGTGGTCCGCCATCATCTCCCGCAGGGCCTGCTCCGCCTCTTCCACGGTGGCGGCCACGGTGACCCCCTTGCCCAGGGCCAGGCCGTCCGCCTTCACCACGATGGGGGCGCCCTGCTCCCGCACATAGGCCAGGGCGGCGTCCAGGTCGGTGAAGGTCTCATACTTGGCGGTGGGGATGTGGTACTTCTTCATCAGCTTCTTGGAGAAGGCCTTGCTGGCCTCGATAATGGCGGCGCTGGCCCGGGGGCCGAAGGCGGGGATGCCCGCCGCCTCCAGGGCGTCCACCATGCCAAGGGCCAGGGGGTCGTCCGGGGCCACCATGACGAAGTCCATGGCGTTCTCCCTGGCCCACTGCACCATGGCCTCCACATCGGTGGCCTTGATGGGCACGCAGGTGGCCACCTGGGCGATGCCCCCGTTGCCCGGAGCGCAGTATAGCTCGGTGACCTTGGGGCTCTGGGCCAGCTTCCAGCAGATGGCGTGCTCGCGCCCGCCCCCGCCGACGACTAATACTTTCATGTTCAATACACAACCTTTCTGGTGAGATAGGAGTGATGAGATAGGAGATATTTTTGGGTTATCCCAGCGTTTTAGTAGAAGAAGATAGAATTTTACGCAGTTCTTCACAGTCATCATGCAGAGATACATACATTGGAGTGGCGATATATTCGCACTCATGCAGCAGTTCCAGCCAATAGAGTGTTTCCGCGCACTCCTTCAGCGCAATGTAGAGCTTTGCGGTAAAATCTTTCCGGCTGCTTCCATAGACTGCTTCCGAAATGTTGGCTCCAATGCTGGTCCCGCTGCGCAGAAGCTGCTTTGACATCACAAATTCTTTTTTCTCCGTTGTCAAATGCTGATATAGCTTAACGATACGCTTGGCAAAAGCCATGCTTTTTTGCTTCGCGACACTGTCCGCTGACATAACTCCTATCTCCTATCTTCTATCTCCTATCTAAAGTTTAATGGTGGAACAACCTCACGCCCGTAAACGCCATGACCATGTTGTACTTGTTGGCCGTGGCGATGACCTGGTCGTCCCGGATGGAGCCGCCGGGCTGGACGATGTACTGGGCCCCCGACTTCCGGGCCCGCTCCACGTTGTCCCCGAAGGGGAAGAAGGCGTCGGAGCCCACAGTGACCCCCGACTGCTGGGCGATCCAGTCCCGCTTCTCCTCCTGGGTGAGCACCTCGGGCTTCTCCGTGAAGATGGTCTGCCACACCCCGTCGGCCAGCACGTCGTCGTGCTCCTGGGAGATGTACAGGTCGATGGCGTTGTCCCGGTTGGGCCGGCGGATGCCGTCCACGAACTTCAGGCCCAGCACCTTGGGGTGGTGGCGCAGCCACCAGATGTCCGCCTTGTCCCCCGCCAGCCGGGTGCAGTGGATCCGGCTCTGCTGGCCGGCCCCCACCCCCAGGGTCTGGCCGTCCTTCACATAGCACACCGAGTTGGACTGGGTGTACTTCAACGTGAGGAGGGCCAGGAGCATGTCGTGTCTGGCCTGGAGGGGCAGGTCCTTGTTTTCCGTGACGATGTTCCGGAGCAGCTCCTCGCTGATGTCCAGGCTGTTATAGCCCTGCTCGAAGGTGATGCCATAGATGGTCCGCCGCTCGATGGGGGAGGGCTCGTAGTCCGGGTCCATCTCCACCACGTTATAGCCGCCCTTGCGCTTGGTCTTCAAAATCTCCAGGGCCTCGTCGGTGTAGCCCGGGGCGATGACCCCGTCGGACACCTCCTCGGCCAGATAGCGGGCGGTGTCCCCGTCGCACACGTCGGACAGGGCGGCCCAGTCCCCGAAGGAGCACAGCCGGTCGGCCCCCCGGGCCCGGATGTAGGCCCAGGCG
>CALWYA010000105.1 GCA_944385645.1 uncultured Oscillospiraceae bacterium | reverse complement strand
CCCACCGCCGCCCTCCAGCGGGAGGCGGCCAAACAGGTGGTGGAGCGGCAGCTGTCGGTGCGGCAGACCGAGGCCCGTATCCGCGCCCTCCAGCGGGAAAAGAAGGACAAACCCGCCCCCGCCCAGGGACCCGACCTCGCCCTCTATCTGGGGGAGGCGGAGAAGGACCTGTCCGGCCGGCTGGGCCGGAAGGTGAAGATCGCCCACAAGGGCGACAAGGGCCGCATCGAGCTGGAGTACTACAACGAACAGGACCTGGAGGCCCTGCTGGAGCTGCTCCAGCGCCTCCAGCCGGGAGGAGGTGGCGGATATGGCCAACTCTGAGCGGGACTCCCGCCCCCAGCAGCCCGTTGAAGACCGCCGCAGCTCCCCGGGGCAGGTCAAGCGGCAGCAGCGGCACAGCCGCCGGTCGGTGTTCCAGTATCTGGCCATCCTCTTTGGAGCCGCCTTTCTCCTGCTTCTGCTCACCTATGTGATGCAGCAGCGGGTGGAGCGGGCCCAGGACCAGATCGACGATTTGCAGGAGTCCTCCAACTCCGCCCTCCAGACCCTGGAGAACATCATCGCCGAGCGGGACAAGCTGAAAGAGGAGAACGAGACCCTCAGCGAGGACCTGCAGCAGGCCTGGCAGGATGTGCAGCAGGCCCAGGCCCAGCTGGAGGAGCAGGAGCGGGCCCTCCAGGCCATGGACTGGTTCTGGCGCATCCAGCGGCAGTTCTCCCGGGGCTATACCAACGCCGCCCGGGAGCTGGCCGAGGCCTTCGAGGCCTCCGGGCTGGTGGACGACCTGCCCGACACCGCCACCGCCGAGCCCGACGGCCCCTCCCCCGCCCAGCAGTATCAGGAGCTGTACGATCTGCTGTTCTGACCCGGGGATGTTTCACGTGAAACCATCCCATCCATTCTATCAATGAAGGAGTGTTTCCCCATGCTGGATATTCGTTTTGTCCGGGAGAATCCCGACCTTGTGAAGGAGAACATCAAGAAGAAGTTCCAGGACGCCAAGCTGCCCCTGGTGGACGAGGTGCTGAAGCTAGACGCCGAGAACCGGGCCGCCGTCAGCGAGGCCAATGAGCTGCGGGCCAGCCGCAACGCCCTGTCCAAGCGGGTGGGCATGCTCATGGGCCAGGCCAAGAAGGACCCCTCCAAACTCCAGGAGGCCGAGGAGGCCAAGGCCCAGGTGAAGGCCAACGCCGACCGGCTGGCCGAGCTGGAGCAGAAGGAGACCGAGCTGGCCGCCCAGATCCGCCACATCATGCTCCAGATCCCCAATATCATCGACCCCTCGGTGCCCATCGGCCCCGATGACAGCTGCAACGTGGAGGTGGAGCGGTTCGGCGAGCCCGTGGTCCCCGACTTCGAGATCCCCTACCACACCGAGATCATGGAGTCCTTCGGCGGCATCGACATGGACGCCGCCGGCCGGGTCTCCGGCAACGGCTTCTACTACCTGCTGGGGGACGTGGCCCGGCTCCACGAGGCGGTGCTGGCCTACGCCCGGGACTTCATGATCGGCAAGGGCTTCACCTTCTGCATCCCCCCCTTCATGATTCACGGCAACGTGGTGGAGGGGGTCATGTCCCAGACCGACATGGACGCCATGATGTACAAGATTGAGGGGGAGGACCTCTACCTCATCGGCACCTCCGAGCACTCCATGATCGGCCGGTACATCGACCAGATCATCCCCGAGGCCTCTCTGCCCCAGACCCTCACCTCCTACTCCCCCTGCTTCCGGAAGGAGAAGGGGGCCCACGGCATCGAGGAGCGGGGCGTCTACCGCATCCACCAGTTCGAGAAGCAGGAGATGATCGTGGTCTGCAGGCCCGAGGACTCCATGAAGTGGTATGACCAGATGTGGAAATACTCCGTGGAGCTGTTCCGCTCTCTGGACATCCCCGTGCGGCAGCTGGAGTGCTGCTCCGGCGACCTGGCCGACCTGAAGGTGAAGTCCTGCGACATCGAGGCCTGGTCCCCCCGGCAGCAGAAGTACTTCGAGGTGTGCTCCTGCTCCAACCTGGGCGACGCCCAGGCCCGCCGGCTGAAGATGCGGGTGAAGGGGGCCGACGGGAGAATGTACCTGCCCCACACCCTGAACAACACCGTGGTGGCGCCCCCCCGGATGCTCATCGCCCTGCTGGAGAACAATCTCCAGGCCGACGGCTCCGTTCTCATCCCCAAGGTGCTCCAGCCCTACATGGGCGGCACCGAGAAGCTGGTGCCCAAGCAGTAACGCCCGCTACCGGCCGCCCAGCGCCCCCAGCTTGAGCCCCAGCATCAGTCCCCGGCGGAAGGAGAGGCGGTCCTCCTCCTCCCGGGTCTCCTCCTGGTTGCGCAGCAGGGTCTCCAAAAGGGTGCGCTCCCTGCCCGTCAGAACCTGGGTCAGCTCCCGGGCGGCCTCCCGCTGATGCCGCGATGCCATCTGATAGTCCTCCCGCTCTTCCGGCTGGAGATAGGCGGTCAGGTCGCCGTCAAAATTGACTTGATAAAGCGCATCGAACAGTGGTAACATGGAAATCCCTCCATAGGACAATTTTGGCCTCTTTTGTGCTCTATTATAATTGTCCAAATATGTCCTGTCAAGGAGAAGATTTCTTATGAGCGAATTTTCTGAACGTCTGAAACAGTGCAGGCAGGCAAAGGGGCTACGGCAACAAGACGTAGCAGAGCAGTTGGGGATAATCTATCGCACGTACCGCCGCTACGAGAGCGGAGAAACAGAACCCACAATCTCCATCGCCCTCCAGCTGGCCGACTTCTTCCAGGTCTCGCTGGATTATCTGTCCGGGCGGACCGATTGATTCCAATTCGCAATTTTTATAGAACATATTTCAGATCGTTTTACCGCTCTGGAGCGATTCACGTCCCCTCTCCCCTATCTCCGGGTCATTTTTCCCCCTGAAAATCGCTCCAGACCGGCCGCAGCCCGCAATCCCTTGCGCCCCAAGGCTTTCCGCCATCCCATCTCTCCACTCTCCACTCTTCACTCTGACTGCGAGGTGCCCCATGTCACAGGACCCCAACCGCATCGACCCCCACCAGGAGCCCCAGCGGTCCTCCTATACCCCCGCCTCCCCGGTGAAGCGCACTCTGGCCTGGATCGGTCTGGTCTATGTGCTGATCTTCCTGGGCCTGACCACCTATTTCTATTTCACCGGCACCATGCTGGGCAACCTGGGTCCCCTGCTCGCCGTCCCTGCCCTCATCGGCCTGGGCATTCTGGTCCTGGTGGGCTGGCGGTCCGTGGGGAAGCCGGGCAAGTGGGCCGCCATCGCCCTGGCCGCCCTGTGCTGGCTGCTGGCCCTGGCCACCCTCCCCCTGGGCATCGCCGGTCTGCTGTCCAACTTCGGGACGGTCTTCGGGGTGATTGTCACTTCATAATCAGGAGGAACACCATGCGCGACATCATCGCCGCCGGCCTGGCGGAGCTGGGCCTGGCCGACCGGGTCCCGACAGAGGCCCCGGAACAGCTGGCCGAGTATGGCCGGCTGCTCCTGGAGAAGAACCAGGTGATGAACCTCACCGCCATCCGGGAGCCCGACCAGGTGGCCCGGCTGCACATGCTGGACTGCGCCGCCCTGGCTGCCCTGACGGATCTGGAGGGAAAGGCCCTTATCGACGTGGGCACCGGGGCGGGCTTCCCCGGACTGCCCCTGAAGATCCTGGTCCCCTCCCTGGAGGTCACCCTGCTGGACAGCCTGAACAAGCGGGTGGACTGGCTGAACGAGGTCATCTCCGCCCTGGGCCTCACCGGCGTCCGGGCCATCCACGCCCGGGCGGAGGAGCAGGCCCTGGTCCCCGGCTTCCGGGACAGCTTTGATCTGGCCTGTGCCCGGGCGGTGGCCGACCTGAGGCTGCTGTGCGAGCTGTGCCTGCCCTATGTGAAGCCGGGGGGCCGCTTCCTGGCCATGAAGTCCACCGGCAGCGGGCAGGAGCTGGAGGAGGCCGGCCGGGCCATCCGCACCCTGGGGGGCGCGGTGGCCGCCGTGGAGGACTATCCCGTCCCCGGCGCGGGGGTCACCCACCGGCTCATTCAGATCGAAAAGCGCGCCCCCACCCCCAAGGGCTTCCCCCGCCGGTGGGCCAAGGCGCAGAAGGCCCCTCTGTGACCAAAAAAGTTTCCTGAAACTGTAAACTTTTTTCAAAAAACCCGGGAAAAAGGTTGACGGTGGGCAGATTTGTGATACACTTAATTTGTGATGACAGGAGGATCTTTCATGGGAACTGTGATCGCGGTCACCTCCGGCAAGGGCGGCACGGGAAAGACCTCCATCACCGGAGGGGTGGCCGGCGCCCTGGCCCTCATGGGCCGGCGGGTGCTGTGCATTGACATGGACGTGGGGCTGCGCAATCTGGACATCGCCCTGGGACTCAGCGACCGGGCCCTGATGGACTTCTCCGACGTGGCTCTGGGCCGCTGTCCTCTGAACCGGGCGGCGGTGGACCACCCCACGCTTCCGGGTCTGTCCCTGCTCACCGCCCCCATGGCCCTGCCCGCCGGGCTGACGGCGGACAAGGTGCGCGCCCTGCTGGCCACCGCCCGGACAGGGTATGACTATATTCTCATCGACGCCCCCGCGGGGCTGGGCCCCGGCTTCCGGCTGGCCTTGTGCGGGGCCGACCGGGCCCTGGTGGTGGCCACCAGCGACGCCACCTCCCTCCGGGACGCCCAGCGCACCGTGGAGGAGCTGGACGGCCTGCGCCAGGTCCACCTGATCATGAACCGCATTCAGCCCAAACTGCTGCGCCGGCTCCGGGCCACCATTGACGACGCCATGAACGCCGCCGGGCTCCCCCTGCTGGGGGTGGTGCCCGAGGACCCCCACGTCATCCTGTGCGCCAATCTGGGGCAGCCCCTGATCTCCCGGGGCAGGCGGGGGGCGGCCCAGGCCTGCTGGAACATCGCCCTGCGCCTGGAGGGCCGGCAGGTCCCCGTCATGCGTATCCGCTAGGTTTCCATATTTCGTGTAAGGAGGTATTGCTCCCATGAACATCGCCCTCATGGCTCACACCAAAAAGCAGGACCTGATGGTGCAGTTCTGCACCGCGTACTGCGGCGTCCTGTCCAAGCACACCGTGTGCGCCACCAACGCCACCGGCCGCATGGTGGCCGAGGCCACCGGCCTGCCGGTCAATCTGTTCCTGTCCCATGAGCACGGGGGCATCGAGCAGATCGGCCAGCGCATCATCTACAACGAGATCGACCTGGTGCTCTTCTTCAACTCCCCCCAGGACCACGAGATGGACAAGGACATCCTGTACATCACCCGGCTGTGCGACCAGCACTCGGTCCCCGTGGCCACCAACGTGGCCACCGCCGAGATGCTCATCCATGGTCTGGCCCGGGGCGACCTGGACTGGCGGGTGGGCATGAACCCAAACCGGGTGCCCTTTGCCCTGTAACACGCCCCGACACTTGACAATTCTCCCATTTTACGATAGCATGGGAGCATCCGCCGCGCTGCGGCGGACTGGGAGAGGGCGCGGCCTGTCCGCGCGGACAGGCAGGAGCCGACACCCGGCGCCGCGTCTGAAGTTGGGTGGCCACATGAAGCGTACCGCGCTCTCGTCCCGATCCGGAGGATGAGAGCGCCTGTTTTTTCCCGGCCTCCGCGGCCGGCCCATCCCCACCCCATCTGTGGAAGGAGTTTTGACCATGAGGTTACTGCCCGCCCTGCGGTACCAATTCCATCTTCCCCCAGGGGAAGAATGGATGTAACAACGCCGCCAAGCCGGCCGGCGGGGTCTG
>CALWYA010000104.1 GCA_944385645.1 uncultured Oscillospiraceae bacterium | reverse complement strand
GGGGCCATCATGCTGGGGGTGCTGTCCTATCTGGTCATCCTGTCGGGGGCCATCGCCGGCAACGGGCTGCGGGGGCTCCCAAACGCGCTGACCGAGATCTCTCTCATGCTGTCCATGAGCTTCCGACTGTTCGGCGCCCTGCTCAGCGGCCTGCTGGTCACCGAGCTGGTCTATCACTACATCACCCTGAGCTTCGTCCTCCCCGTGGCGGTGGGCGTCCTGTTCACCCTGCTCCACGCGGTCATCCAGACCTATGTGCTGACCATGCTCACCGCCCTGTTCTACGGGGAGATGTCGGAACCCAGGTCCCACCACGCGAAGCCTCGTCCGGGCGAGCCGCTCCAGCGGGACGCCCGGCTTGCCCAGAGCATATAAATCCCCGCTCCCATTCATCAAACACATATCACGGAGGTACACAATCATGAACACTGTCAAGAAATGCTCTCTCTTCCTGCTGGCCGCCCTGCTGATGGCCGCGCTGTCCCTGCCCGCCTACGCCGCCTCCACCCAGGACACCGCCGCCGCTGCCGAGACCAGCGTGTCCGAGACCCAGGAGGAGGACACCACCTCCTCCAAGGCCATCGCCATGTGCGTGACCATCGCCGTCGCCGCCGGCGCCGGCGCCATCGCCATGGGCCTGGTGGGCAGCAAAACGGTGGAGGGCATTTCCCGGCAGCCCGAGGTGGAGAGCAAGCTGCGCACCACCCTGATGCTGAGTCTGGTGTTTATCGAGACGGCCATCATCTATGGCCTGCTGGTGGTCATTCTGATCCTCTTCGTCCTGTAACCGGAGGCGGCTTCCACATGAATATGCCACTGAACATCGACTGGCAGCAGATCCTGCTCCATCTGTTCAACTTCTCCATTCTGGCCGGCGGGCTGTATCTCCTGCTCTACCGCCCTGTGAAGAACTTCATGAAAAAGCGGGAGGCGTACTACCAGTCCATGGACCAGCAGGCCCGGCAGGACCGGGAGCGGGCCAGTCAGCTCCAGAAGGAGTATCAGGCCCGGCTGGACGCCGTGGGGGACGAGATCGCCCAGCGGCGGGCCGCCGCTCAGAAGGAGCTGGAGCAGTTCCGCGCCCAGCAGATCGACGCCGCCCAGCGGGAGGCCGGGGAGATCGTGCCCCGGGCCCAGGCCAGCGCCCGGCGGGAGCACGAGAAGATGCTGTCCGCCGCCTCCCAGGAGCTGGCGGACCTGGCGGTGACCGCCACCGAAAAAATCGTCCTGACAGCCCAGGGGGACCCCTATGAGCTGTTCCTGAATCTGGCGGAAAAGGGGGTGTCCTCTGATGAACGAGCGCAATGAGACGCCGGAGACGGCCCAGGCCGTCCTCCGCGGGGGCACGCCCCCCAGTGAGGAGAACCGGGCGCGGCTGCTGGACTTTCTCTCCAAAAAATATCAGACGGCCTTCACCCTCCGCTTTGTCCGGGACGACTCGCTGGCCGGGGGCTTTGTGCTCCAGGCCCAGGGGGACACCTATGACTGGAGCGTGGAGGGCCGGATGCGCCAGTTCAAGGAGCGGCTGGACCGCGTCCCCTCCGACCGGGAGGACGTCATCCCCCTGATCCGGGAGACGGTGGAGAACTGGACGCCCCAGGTGCTGCCCGAGGAGATCGGGCAAGTGCTGACGGTGGGCGACGAGATCGCCACCGTCTCCGGTCTGGAGCACGCCGCCTACGGGGAGATCCTGACCTTCTCCTCCGGGGTCAAGGGCATGGTCCAGGACCTGCGCCGGGACCGCATCGGCTGCATCCTCTTCGGGGACGGCGAGGCCATCTCCGAGGGCAGCATTGTCCACCGCACCGGGCGGACGGCGGGCGTCCCCGTGGGAGACGCCTTCCTGGGCCGGGTGGTGGACGCCCTGGGCTCCCCCATCGACGGCAAGGGGGACATCCCGGCGGAGGACTACCGCCCCATCGAGTCCCCCGCCCCCTCCATCATCGACCGGCAGCCGGTGAACCGCCCCATGGAGACGGGCATCCTCTCCATCGACGCCATGTTCCCCATCGGCCGGGGCCAGCGGGAGCTGATCATCGGCGACCGGCAGACCGGCAAGACGGCCATCGCCCTGGACACCATTCTGAACCAGAAGGGCAAGGACGTGGTGTGCATCTATGTGGCCATCGGCCAGAAGGCCAGCTCGGTAGCCCAGCTGACTCAGACGCTGGAGCGCCACGGGGCCATGGACTACTCCATCGTGGTCAGCGCCTCGGCCAGCGACTCGGCCACCCTGCAGTATATCGCCCCCTATGCCGGCTGCGCCTTGGGGGAGTATTTCATGGAGAAGGGCCGGGACGTACTCATCGTCTATGACGACCTGTCCAAGCACGCCATCGCCTACCGGGCCCTGAGCCTGCTGCTGGAGCGGTCCCCCGGCCGGGAGGCCTATCCGGGCGACGTGTTCTACCTCCACTCCCGGCTGCTGGAGCGGTCGGCCCACCTGTCCGACGCGCGGGGGGGCGGCAGCATGACCGCCCTGCCCATCGTGGAGACCCAGGCGGGGGACGTGTCCGCCTATATCCCCACCAACATCATCTCCATCACCGACGGACAGATCTTCCTGGAGAGCAATCTGTTCTTCTCCGGCCAGCGGCCCGCCGTCAATGTGGGCCTGTCCGTCTCCCGGGTGGGAGGCGACGCCCAGACCAAGGCGATGAAGACCGCCGCCGGCGCCCTGCGCCTGGACCTGGCCCAGTACCGGGAGATGGAGGTCTTCACCCAGTTCTCCAGCGACCTGGACGAGGTGACCCAGAAGCAGCTGGCCTATGGCCAGGGGCTCATGCGGCTGCTGCGGCAGCCCCAGTACCACCCCATGAGCCAGCACCAGCAGGTCACCTTGCTGGTGGCCGCCCTGAACCACGTGATGCAGGACGTCCCCCTGTCCGAGATGGATGGCTTCCGGACCCGCTATCTCCAGCACATGGAGGGCGCCGCCGGCGACCTGTGTCGGCGGATCGACGAGA
Source organism: uncultured Oscillospiraceae bacterium (assembly GCA_944385645.1). Taxonomy (GTDB): domain Bacteria; phylum Bacillota; class Clostridia; order Oscillospirales; family Oscillospiraceae; genus Lawsonibacter. Next base: position 2,926 of record CALWYA010000104.1, on the reverse strand, counting down.
CGGGTCAGCTGCCCCAGGAGGACATCCAGACCATCCTGGACCTGGCCCGGGCCTTCCTGGCCGACGACCGGGCCGGCTGGTCCGACCAGAACGCGGGGTGATGGGCCATGGCTAGCACCGCGGAGATCAAGGGCAGGATCGCCAGCGTCCGGCAGACGCAGAAGATCACCAACGCCATGTATCTCATCGCCTCCACCAAGCTGCGCAAGGCCCGCAGCGACCTGGAGGCCACCCGGCCCTATTTTGCCGCCCTGCGCACCGAGATCAAGCGGATCTTCCGCACGGCCAACGGGGTGGTGGACAGCCCCTACTTCTACCCCGCGGACAAAGAGGTGGACCTGGACGGAACCTTCGGCTGTCTGGTCATCACCGCCGACAAGGGGCTGGCCGGCTCCTACAACCAAAACGTGCTCAAGGAGGCCCACCGCCTGCTTCAGGAGCACCCGGACACCCGCCTGTTCGTGGTGGGCGAGTACGGCCGGCGGTTCTTTGCCCAGCGGAACATCCCCATCGAGCGCTCCTTCCTGTACACCGCCCAGAACCCCACCCTGGCCCGGGCCCGGGAGATCAGCTCCCTGCTGCTGGACCAGTACGACCGGGGGGAGCTGCAAAAGATCTATGTGATCTACACCGATCTGGAAAACGGCCTGCGCATGACCACCCGGGTCACCCGCCTTCTGCCGTTCCACCGCACCTATTTCTGCACCGCCACCCAGGAGCAGATCTCAGAGGCCACGCTCTTTGACTTCGCCCCCTCGCCGGAGGCTGTGCTCAACGGCATCATGCCCAGCTATCTCACCGGCTTCATCTACAGCGCCCTGATCGATAGCTTCTGCAGCGAGCAGGACGCCCGGATGACGGCCATGGACGCCGCCAACCAAAACGCGGAGGAGCTGCTCTCCTCCCTGTCTCTCCAGTACAACCGGGTGCGTCAGGCCGCCATCACCCAGGAGATCACCGAGATCACGGCGGGCGCCAAAGCCCAGAAGCGAAAACACACGGAAGGGTGTGACCAGTTATGAAATACGGTACCATCGCGCAGATCTCCGGCCCGGTGGTGGACGTGACCTTTGAAGAGGGCTATCTACCCAAGATCCGGGAGGCCCTGACCGTCACCCTGGACGGAAAGACCCGGACCATGGAGGTCTCCCAGCACGTGGGCCACGACTGCGTCCGGTGCATCATGCTCTCCGGCAGCGAGGGGCTGGCCCGGGGGATGCGCGTGTGCGCCCCGGGCAGTACCATCACCGTCCCGGTGGGCGAGATCACCCTGGGCCGGATGTTCAACGTCCTGGGCGAGCCCATCGACGGCGGCGATCCCCTGCCCGAGGCGGCGGAGCGCCACAGCATCTACCGCAAGCCCCCCGCCTTCGAGGAGCAGCAGCCCATCGTGGAGATCCTGGAGACAGGCATCAAGGTCATTGATCTGCTGGAGCCCTACCCCAAGGGGGGCAAGATCGGCCTGTTCGGCGGCGCCGGCGTGGGCAAGACGGTGCTGATCCAGGAGCTGATCCACAATGTGGCCATGGAGCACAACGGCTACTCCGTCTTTACCGGCGTGGGCGAGCGCAGCCGGGAGGGCAACGACCTGTGGCATGAGATGCACAGCAGCGGCGTGTCCGACAAGACCGCTCTGGTGTTCGGCCAGATGAACGAGTCCCCCGGCGTCCGGATGCGGGTGGCCCTGTCCGGCCTGACCATGGCCGAGTATTTCCGGGATCAGGAGCACAAGGACGTGCTGCTGTTCATCGACAACATCTTCCGCTTTGTCCAGGCGGGCAGTGAGGTGTCCACCCTGTTGGGCCGAATGCCCTCCGCCGTGGGCTATCAGCCCACCCTGGCCAACGAGATGGGCGAGCTCCAGGAGCGCATCACCTCCACCAAGGACGGCTCGGTGACCTCGGTGCAGGCGGTGTACGTCCCCGCCGACGACCTGACCGACCCGGCCACCGCCACCACCTTCACCCATCTGGATGCCACCACGGTGCTCAGCCGCAAGATCGCCGAACAGGGCATCTACCCGGCGGTGGACCCCCTCCAGTCCAGCTCCCGCATTCTGGAGCCGGGCACGGTGGGCGAGGAGCACTACCGCATCGCCCGCACCGTCCAGGAGATTCTGGAGAAGTACAGCGAGCTGCAGGACATCATCGCCATCCTGGGCATGGACGAGCTCAGCGACCAGGACCGGCAGACCGTCAACCGGGCCCGGAAGATCCAGCGGTTCCTGGCCCAGCCCACCCACGTGGCCGAGAAGTTCACCAATATCCCCGGCGTCTACGTCCCCCTGAAGGAGACCCTGCGGGGCTTCCGCGCCATCATCGACGGGGAGATGGACCAGTACCCCGAGGCCGCCTTCTTCAACGTGGGCACGCTGGACGATGTGATCCAAAAGGCACAGGAGCTGGAAAGGAGCGGCGCATGAACACCTTTCCCGTGCGCATCCTGGCAGCCGACCACCCCTTCTACGAGGGGGAGTGCTGCTCCCTGATCATCCCCACCCCGGACGGCATGTACGGCATTCAGGCGGGCCACAGCAATCTGATCGCCGTCATCTCCCCCGGCACGCTCCAGTTCCGGGTCTCTGAACAGGCGCAGCCGCAGGTGGCCGCCATCTCCGGCGGCCTGGTCAAGGTGGAGAGCGGCCGGGCCCTGATCCTGGCCGACGCCATCGAAAAGCCCGAGGAGATCGACCTGAAGCGGGCCCAGCGGGACGCGGACGCGGCCAAAGAGGCCATGCTCCAGAAGCGCAGCATTCAGGAGTACCACGCCGCCCAGGCCCACCTAGCCCGGGCGCTCAACCGCCTCCAGGTCAAGCAGCACTATCGGGGTATGTGACAGAGGCCCGGACAACCTTCAAAAATGCCGTTACTTTTCCGCCGCACAGCGGCGGAAAAGTCCTCGCTGCGCTCACCAAACGCCCTGTACC
>CALWYA010000103.1 GCA_944385645.1 uncultured Oscillospiraceae bacterium | reverse complement strand
TAGGGGTCGATCTGGGCGCCGCCGATGAAGGCCACCAGGCGGTCCTCGTTGTGCAGCCACTCGTTGGCCTCAAAGCCGATGAAGCGCACGTTGGGCCACTGCACGGCGCAGTGGGCCATGAAGCGGTTGTCGCCCACGGAGCGGGGGACCTCCACGGGGGAGCAGTCCATCAGGCCGCTCTCCACGATGGGGTGGCAGGAGGGGCACACCACCCGCTTGGCCAGGGAGGCGCCGATCAGCGGAAGGCCGGTGCCCACGATGACGATCTGGTTCTCCTGGATGTTCTTGGCGATGGCGTAAGCCTGCATCTCCTGCTTGGTATACTTGGTATAATCAGACATGTCCATATACCTCCCTACTTAGTGTCTGGTGGAGTAGCCCAGGTGGGGCTCGTTCTTCAGGTTCATCAGACGGGCGCCGCCGATCTTGTCCAGCAGCTCGGCGTGGTCCTTCACGCTGTACACCCACTTGTCCAGGTAGTCCTGGAAGGTCTCGGGGATGGCGGTGCCGGCCTTGGCGTCGTCGGCGGCCTTGCGGGCACGGGCGGCGGCCTCGGCCAGCTTGGCGTCGTCGGGCTTGCCGGCGGCGGCCTTCTCGGCCTTGACGGCGGCCTTCTCCAGCTGGACCTTGGCGTCCTCGGCGTCCTGATACTTGGAGGCCTTGTCGTACTCCTTCAGGGCGTGGGAGTCGTTGTCATAGAAGTTGTAGCACTGGGAGGGCCAGGCGCCGTAGGGGGCCCAGACCACCGCGCTGACGCACTCGCCGAAGATCTTGGTCTTGGTGGGATCGCGGCGGATGTACTCGTCGCTCACCAGCTCCTCGCAGGTGACGATGACCTTCCGGGCGGCCACGGCGATGTCCACGTCGTGGAACTCGTCGCCCTCGATGACGCAGGTACCGTCGGGGGAGGCCATCTGCACGTGGATGATGGCGGTGTCCAGCTTGGGCACGGGGACGGCCACCACCTTCTCGCCGGGGGCGAAGGGGTTCTCCATCTCCACCAGCTTCAGGTCGTCCACCTTGTCCAGGGTCTTGCGGACCTCCTCGCTGATGCCCCAGTACTTCACCAAACCGGAGCCCTGCATCAGGCGCACAGGCAGGAAGGGCAGGCCCAGAGAGGCGGCGTGCAGCTGCAGCATAAGCACGTCCTGGGAGTAGTCCTCATAGGTCAGCTCCCCCTTCTCGATGGCGGCGCGGAAGCGGCGGGACACGTTGGTGTAGCCGGAGTTGGCGGTGTAGCAGTTGATGTACGCCTTCACCCGGCCCGCGCCGATGAGCATGTCCCAGTCGCCGCCGGCAGGGCCGGCCCAGACGGTGAAGTCCTTCTGCCCCTGGCGCAGAATCTCGGACACAGCGGCATAGGGCTTGCGGTTGGTGGTGAAGCCGCCGAAGGAGATGCAGTCGCCGCTCTCCACGAACTTCTCCACCGCGTCATGCAGGGAATACACTTTGTTCATGTTAAAACCCCCATTTACAAAAGTTTTTCTTCTTTCTGTGATGAATACTTTTCTTTCGCGCGTGGGACACGCTTTTTCACGGTGGTATTCTATCACAATTCTCTCAGTCGGTCTAGTCGGTAACTTAGCAAAAAGTTTGCATATCTTCCACTGGCGTGGTACAATAGCCCCAGAGGCCGCGTTTCGCGGCCGCGCGCGGCGCGGGCCGCCCCTTCCCCTCCCCCGGAGCCGGCGGGAGAACGGACCCGCGCGGACAGGAGGAACGCCCTATGACCAACGTGGAATTTCACTTACAGCTCAACCACAACGACACCTGGAACATGAGCCGGCTGCATTTCCACGACTTTTACGAGCTGCTGCTCCCCCTGACCAGTCCGGGCAACATCTTCGTCAACGACCAGGTGTACCCTCTGCGCCGGGGCACCCTGTACCTCATCGGGGAGAACACCCTCCACCGCACCATCGCCACCGGCTTCCACGCCCGGTACGTCCTCCACATCAGCCACCGGGCCCTGGCCCAGCTGTCCACTCCCCAGACCGACCTGACCCAGCTGGGGGACGTCTCCTTCCGCCGGGCCGAGCTGAACGCCCAGGAGATGACCGAGATCATCGAGCTGTTCCAGGCCCTGGAGCGCAACAAGAACGACGGCTCCTTCGGCAGCGACATCCGGCAGATGGTGGCCCTGCTCAACCTGCTCATCCGCCTGGCCCCCACCCTCCACGCCGCCACCGCCGGCGAGTCCATCCGCAACAAGGACTTTCTCCGGGTGGCCCCCATCCTGGACTACATCCGGGACAACCTGGCCGAGCCCCTGTCCCTGGACCAGATCGCCGGCCACTTCTACATCAGCAAGCACTACCTGTGCCGCATCTTCAAGTCGGCCACCGGCTTCTCCGTCATGGAGTACATCATCTACAGCCGGGTGCTCAAGGCCCGGCAGCTGCTCCAGGAGGGGGTCAGCGTCCAGCAGGCCGGCGAGCTGTCCGGCTTCTCGGACAACTCCCACTTCATCCGCACCTTCGGCCACCTCACCGGCCTGACCCCCGGCAAGTACGCCAAGGAGTACCAGTCGGGGGACCAGGTCCTCCTGGGGGAGAACGTGAAGGGGAAATAGAGGAAGAAGCAAGTATCCCCGCCGGCAAAGCCGGCGGGGATACTTGCTTTCTCGCTTTAATCTCTGGGCCTGCGGTAGAACCGGCCCACCACCCGGGCGGTGGGGACCACGTTCACAAAGGCCTTGGGGTCGGCCTGGCGGATCTGCTGGGCCATGGCCCGCACCCGGCTGTTCTCCACCACCGAGTAGACCATGACGCAGGGCTCGCCGTTGTACAGGCCAACCCCCTCGATGAGGGTGGCGGTGTGGTGGGTGTCCTGGATCACGGCGCACACGCCGGCGGCGCTCTCCCGCCCGGTGACGATGAACAGGGTGGACCGGCGGCCGTCGGGGTCCATCAGGCGGATGATCTGGGTGGAGGTGAACTGGAAGATGATGGAGTACAGGGCGGTGTCCCAGCCGAACAGCAGCCCGGCCACCACCAGCATGACCACGTTGCCGCACAGGATGTAGTTCCAGGCATCGATGTTCTTCCGCTCAGACAGGGCGATGGCGATGAAGTCGGTGCCCCCGGAGGTGGCCCGCACCAGCAGGCACAGGCTCAGGGAGAAGCCGTTGATCATGCCGCCGAAGACACACACCAGCAGGATGTCCTCCGTGATGTCGATGGAGGGGATCAGGTCGGTGAAGAAGCTGGTGAGCACGATGGACAGGCAGGAGTACAGAGTGAATTTCTTCCCGATGAGCTTGAAGCTGATGATGGCGGGGATGGCGTTGAACATCAGGTTGATGGGCGAGAAGGGCAGCTCCACGTCCAGATAGACCACCGCCACCCGCTGAATCAGGCGGGTCATGCCGGCAAATCCCCCGGGAAACAGGTTGCCGGCCGCCACAAAGCTCTTGAAATTCAGGGCGTACAGGAAGGCGGACAGGGTGATAACCAGCACCCGGACCGCCACGCTCTCCTGCCAGAAGCTCCGCTCCCGGATCGTCTGTTTCATCCCGTCTCCTCCTCACTTGGCCTGGGCCAGAATATCCAGATTCTTCATGAAATATTCCACCCCGGAGTAGATGGTGGTCAGCACGATGACGGCGGTGCAGATGCGGTCCACCACCGGGGGGATGGGCAGCAGCATGAGCACGATGCACACCATGGTGGAGGCGGTCTTCACCTTCCCCGACCAGCCGGCGGCGATGACCCGCCCCTTGTCGGCGGCCACCATCCGCAGGCCGGACACCCCGAACTCCCGGACGATGACGATGAGCAGGGCCCAGGCGGGCATCCTCCCCACCTCCACGAACCACAGCATGGCGGCGGTGACCAGACACTTGTCGGCCAGGGGGTCCATGAACTTGCCGAAGTCGGTAATCTGGTTGTAGTGGCGGGCGATGTAGCCGTCCAGGGTGTCGGTGACGCTGGCGGCCACGAAGATGGCCAGCGCCCACCAGCTGGCGCCGGGCACGTCCAGATAGAGCACCAGCAGAAACGCGGGGATCATCACCACCCGCAGGATGGTCAGCTTGTTGGCGGTATTCATAGCGGTATCCCTCATTTTCTTTTTTCTTGCATTCAGGGTCTCCCCCGCAGACGATGTATCGGCGGCCGCCTTCCGGCGGACGGGCCGCGCGCTCAGTCCTCGATCTCCCCGGTCAGGTCCCCGTCGGCGGTCCCGGTGATCCGGACGTTCACGAAGGTCCCCGCGGGCACCAGACCGGCGGCGGTGAACAGCACCCGGCCGTCGATCTCCACCGAGTCGGCGTAGGTCCGGCCCACATAGCAGCCCTCGGCGCTGTCAAAGCCCTCGCACAGCACCTCCATCACGGTGCCCAGCCGGGCCTGGTTGCAGGCGTCCATGATCCGGGACTGGAGGTCCACCACCAGCTCCACCCGCCGGGCGGCAATCTCCGGGTCCACCTGGTCCTTCATCCGCTCGGCCAGGGTGCCCTCCTCCGGTGAGAACTGGAACACCCCCGCCCGCTGCAGCTTCTGCTCCCGGAGGAACTGGCACAGCTCCTCAAACTCCGCCTCCCCCTCCCCGGGCAGGCCGCAGATCAGGGAGGTGCGGATGACCACGTCGGGCATGGCGGCACGCAGCTTGTCAAAGAGGGCCTCCAGCTCCGCCCTGGTGTTCCGGCGGCGCATGGCCTTCAAAATGCCGTCGTTGCAGTGCTGGATGGGGATGTCCAGATAGTGGACGATCTTCTTTTCCCGGGCAATCACCTGGATGAGCTCGTCGGTGATGACCTCCGGGTACAGGTAGTGCAGGCGGATCCAGTGGAAATTAAGTTTACATAACTCTTTCAGCAGTCCCGCCAGCGAGCTGCCGTCCCCCAGATCCATGCCGTACCGGGTGATGTCCTGGGCGATGACGATGAGCTCCTTCACCCCCCGGGCCTCCAGCTCCCTGGCCTCCCGCAGGAGGGAGTCCATGGAGCGGCTGCGGTAGCGGCCCCGGAGCTTGGGAATGATACAGAAGGCACAGCCGTTGCTGCACCCCTCGGCGATTTTCAGATAGGCGGTGTAGGGGGGCGTGGTGACCATCCGTTCCCCGTCGTCGCAGGCCTGGCTGATGGGGGCGAAGTGCTCGGGCCTCTTCCCCGCCATGAGCTCCTTCACCGCGGTCACCACGTCGGTATAGCTGCCTGTGCCCAGCATCCCGTCCACCTCGGGCAGCTCGGCCCGGATGTCGTCGGGGTACCGCTGGGACAGGCAGCCGGCCACCAGCAGCTTTTTCAGCCTGCCCCGCTTTTTCAGCTCGGCCAGCTCCAGAATGTTGTCAATGGCTTCGCTCTTGGCCGACTCGATGAAGCCGCAGGTGTTCAGCACCGCCACGTCGGCCCCCTCCGGGTCGCCGGTGACGGTGAAGCCGGCGTCCCGACACAGGGCCATCATCTGCTCGGTGTTGATCAGGTTCTTGGCGCAGCCCAGCGAGACAAAGGCGACTTGATATGGCATCGTATTGCTCCTCCTGTTTCGACGGCTGAGAGCTCCCCCTCAGCTCAGGTCCAGCTCCCCCAGCCGTTCCAACGCTCTTCTCGAAATCTCGGCGTTTTTGTTCCGCTTGCCCTTGACCCTATGGTCCAGGGGCGGGATGAGGCCGAAGTTCACATTCATCGGTTGAAAGTTTACCACACTTGGGTCGCTGATGTAAAGGGCCATGGAGCCCATGGCGGTCTCCCGGGGGAAGTCGATGGGGGGCTTCCCCTCCAGACGGCGGGCCAGCTCCATCGCGGTCAGGCAGCCGGAGGCGGTGGACTCCACGTACCCCTCCACCCCGGTGATCTGACCGGCGAACATGAGCCGCTCCTGCCCCCGCACCCGGTAGTACCGGTCCAGCAGCCGGGGGGAGTCCAGGAAGGTGTTCCGGTGCATCACCCCGTAGCGCACATACTCGGCGTTTTTCAGGGCGGGGATCAGGGAGAACACCCGCTT
>CALWYA010000102.1 GCA_944385645.1 uncultured Oscillospiraceae bacterium | reverse complement strand
ATTTTATGCTTCTCCCGTCCCGGCCCTCGGGCGCTCAGGGGTCCCCCCGGCACACCGAGATCCGGTCGCTGCCCAGGCCGGTGAGGGCGGACACCGCCTCCACCAGCCGCAGGCGCACCTGGGGGTCCCCGCCCCCGGGGCACACCACCAGAGCGCCCCGGAAGCTGGGGGCCACCGTCTGGAGGGGGACCACCTCCTGGCTGCCGGAGCCCCGACCCACCGTCACCACGGTGGAGGCCCCGCCCCCCTCCTGCCGCTCCACGTCCTGGGCCAGGACGGTGCGGCTGCCGCTGTCCAGGGAGAGGACCACCCGGGTCTTCCCCGCCCCCTGGACCTGGGAGAGGGTTTCCGCCAGCTTCTCCTCGAAGCCCTCCAGGTCGAAGGGCTCCGCCTCCGCCGCCGTCCCGGCGGGTTCGGCTTCCTCCCCGCCCCCAGAGGGCAGCAGCAGGAACAGCGCCCCCGCCGCCAGCACCAGCAGCACGTACTGATACCGGCCCGCCAGGGCCCACAGCCGGCGGGGCAGCTCGGTCCACTTCTCCCTCATGCCGCTCCCTCCTCCGCCGTCCAGGCCAGCTCGGTCAGGCCCAACTCCGCCTCCAGCAGGGCGGCCAGCTCCGCCCGGGCCTCCGGGGCCGCCGCCCCGGTCAGCTCCGCCCGGACGGGCAGCCACAGGCCCTCCCCGTCGGGCTCACAGGTCACCCGGACGGCGCAGGACAGCCCCAGCCCGGCCGCCTTGTCCACAATATATGCGGCGTACCGCTCCTCTATGATGGTTTTCATCCCCATGTTCACCTGCTCCTCCAATTCGTTCTCCCGCCGGCCGACGCCGGCGAGGTAGTCCTCCAGCCACCGCTGTCCCCCGGCCAGGTCAAAGTCCGCCGCCGGGGCCAGGATCGCCAGGGCCATGACCAGTCCGCACACCAGCTGTCCAACCCGCTTCACGCCGCCCTTTGGCATGAGGGCGTCGGCCAGGGCGCACACCAGGCACACGGACAGCACCCCCAGCAGCCACTGCCGCGCCGCCTCCATCATGCCGTCACCGCCGTCATGGCCGACACCAGGCTCACCAGCAGAATCAGGGCCCCCGCCCCCGTCATGCCCAGCACCAGGCCGAAGGCCCCGCCGATGGCGTCGATCAGTTTACTCAGCCTGGGCTGGGCCACGGCGGCGCACAGGGCCCCCGTCCCCTTGTAGACCAGGTATTGGAGGGCCAGGCGCAGGAAGGGCCCCAGGCAGATGGCCAGCACCACGATGAGGCCCGCCGCCCCCACCGTCCCCCGGAGGGCCCCCGCCCCGGCCAGCACCGACTCGGAGGCGTCGGCCAGTACGCCCCCCACCACCGGGATGGCCCGGGAGATGGCCAGCTTGGCCGCCTTCACCGCCGCCGCGTCCACGCTGCCGGCGATGGCCCCGCTGGCGGTGAGATAGCCCACAAAGGCCAGCAGCAGGCCGGTGAGCAGGGCGGTGGCCGCCCCCTTCAGCAGGCCGGCCAGCCGCTCCAGCCCCGGATTGCCCACCGCCGCGTGGGCGCAGCTCACCGCCACATAGGCGTACACCAGGGGGATGAGCAGCCGGTCCATGGCGGTGAGCAGCAGCTGGGAGAAGAGGACGGTGGCGCTCTGCCGCACCGCCGCCCCGGTGAGACCCCCGGTGGCCGCCGTCAGCACCGCCACCACCGGCAGCAGCAGGTCGGAGAAGGCCGACATCCGGCCCAGGGTCTCCCGGCCCAGGCCGATCATAGCCGCCATGTCCGTCATGGTCAGGGCGGTGACGGCCAGGGCCCCGGCGATGGTCACCGGCTGGAGCCCCTCCCCCTGGGGCTGGACCCCCTGGGCCAGGGCGCACAGGAGGACCACCGCCATCAGCTTCAGGGCGGTGGTCAGGCTGGCCCGCAGCAGGCCGCCTATCTGAGCCGCCCCGTCGGAAAAGAGGTTGGACAGCCCCTCGTCCAGGCCGGCCCCGGCCTCCACCCCATAGCCTTCCGCCTCCTGCCACAGCTCGTCCAGGCCGGGGACGGACAGCTCCGCCCCCAGGCAGGGGATCACCCCCAGCAGGGCGCACAGGAGAAATACCGCGATCCGCCTCATGTCAGCAGCTCCCCCATCAGCTGGGCCACCGCCCGCACCAGGGGCAGGGCGGCGGCCAGGGCCAGGGCGGTCCCCGCCGCCTCCGCGAAGGCGGCCAGCCCCCCCTCCCCCGCCGACCGGCACAGCTCGGCGGTCAGCCGGGTGAGAATGGACAGGGCCACCACCTTCAGCACCGGCTCCAGCAGGGCGTCGGTCAGCCCCGCCCGGGCGGCCAGCTCCTCCATCAGCGCCACTGCCGCCTCCAGGGCGCCGGCCGCCAGGGCCAGCATCCAGAGCCCGGCGGCCAGCACCAGCAGCAGGGCCAGCTCGGGGGTGTTCTTCCGCAGCACCCCGCTGAGCACTGCCGCCGTCACCGCCACGGCGGCCAGCTTCACCGCCCCCTCCATCACAGGCCAAACAGGGATTTCACCAGGTCGAACAGACTGGCGATCTCCCGCACCACCATCATCAGCACCACCACCAGGCCGGCCAGGGTGGTCATCATGGCCTGCTCGTCCCGGCCCGCCCGGCTGAGCACCTGGTTGAGCACCGCCACCAGGATGCCAATGGCGGCGATCCGGAAAATCAGATCCACATCCACGGGGAATTCCTCCCTTTCTTTGGTGTTCGATTTGTTTTTCGCGTGTCCGCCCCCTCCGGGGCGGACACGCAGGGTGTTTTCCTTTACAGCAGCAGGACCACCAGAAAGGCCCCGCCGGACAGGCCCAAGGCCTCGTAGACCCTGCCCCGGCGGCGGCTGTCCGCCCGGGCCAGGACGGACAGCTCCTCCAGCCTCCCCCGGACGGCGGCCAGCCCCGCCCGCTGCTCCCGGCAGTCGTACCGGCCCAGGATCTCCCCCAGGGGTCCCAGGGCCTCCCGGCCCTCCTCTCCCAGGGCCTCCAGCCGGGCCACCTGGCCGCGCCACAGGGCGGGGAAGCCCTCCCGGTCCGGGCGGGCCAGGGCCCGGGCGCAGCCGGCAAACAGCTCCGCCGCCGGCCCGTCGCACCGCCCGGCCGCCCCCTCCAGCAGCCGGGGCAGCGGGGGCGCCCCCAGCGCCAGCTCCCGCTCCACCAGGGCCAGCCCCCCGGCCATCTGCTCCAGGGCCCGGACCCGGTCCTTCAGCTCCAGCGCCCGCCGGAAGCCCAGCCAGGCGCAACCCCCCGCCACCAGGGCGGCCCCCAACAGCTTCACCATACTATCTCAGCTCCTCCACCTCATACTGCCGCCCGTCCCCCGCCCGGCGGATGGTCACCAGATACCGGAACAGGCCCAGCTCCAGCAGCCGCCGGTACAGGGGCCGGCGGGTCAGGTCGGCCCGGTCCGCCCCGTGGGCGGTGGCCAAAAGGGTCACCCCGCAGCCCGCCGCCTGAGACAGGGCCTCCAGGTCCTCCGGGGCGGTGATCTCGTCGGCGGCCAGCACCTGGGGGTTCATGGCCCGCAGCAGGAGCATCAGCCCCGCCGCCTTGGGACAGCCCTCCAGCACGTCGGTGCGCCGGCCCACCTCCAGCTGGGGCAGGCCGTCGTACAGGGCGGCCACCTCCCCCCGCTCGTCGGCCAGGGCCACCCGCCGGGGGGCGCACCCCTCCCCCTCGGACACCGCCCGGATCAGGTCCCGAAGGAGGGTGGTCTTGCCCAGGCCGGGGGGCGAGAGGAGCAGGGTATCCCCCAAAACGCCCCCGGGGCACAGCCTGTCCAGCACTGGGGTGCAGGCCCCCCTCACCTGCCGGGCGATCCGGATGTCCGCCGAGGACAGGGGGGACAGGGCGTGGAGCTCCCCCGCCCGGAGGACCGCCGTGCCGCACAGGCCGATCCGGTGCCCCCCCGCCATGGTCAGATAGCCCCGGCGCAGCTGGGGCAGCACCGCGTGGACTGAGGACTGGCTGGCCAGCTCCAGCAGCCGCTCCAGCTCCTCCACCTCCACCGGCCCCTCCCCCAGGGGGCGCTCCCCCCCGTCCAGCAGCACTGTCATGGGCCGGCCCGCCCGCAGGCGCAGCTCCTCCGCCCGGCCCTGCTCCCCCTCCGGGAGGGCCAGGGCCAGGGCCCGCAGCCTGGGGGGCAGGGCCCCCGCCGCCTGGCGGAAGGCCGCCGCCCGCCTGTCCTTCTCCATGTTCCCTCACCGCCTTTGTCCCATATCTATGAGGACAGGCCCCCCGATATGCCGGGGCCGGGACGGGCCCCTGCAATTTTTATTGGTTTATTTTGCAAAACCGGCTTGCTTTTTTTCGGCCGCCACGCTATAATGACAACATATCCGCGCACAAGTGTACTCGCCACGCAAACACTTCCCCGCGGACATCCCAGAAAAAAGGAGTATCAGAATGATGAAGAAGTTTCTTGCAAGCGCTCTGTCCGCCGCCATGCTGCTGAGCCTGCTGGCCGGCTGCGGGGGCGGCACCACCTCCACCCCCTCGGGCAGCACCCCCTCCGACTCCTCCACCCCCAGCACCTCCACCCCCGCCGGCGACAACGTGATCAAGATCGGCGTGTTCGAGCCCTTCACCGGCGACTCCGCCTCCGGCGGCAACAAGGAGTTCCTGGGCATGCAGTACGCCAACTCCGTCACCCCCACCGTGGAGGTGGGCGGCGTGGAGTACACCGTGCAGCTGGTCCCCTCTGACAACGGCTCCACCACCGACAAGGCCCTGACCGCCGCCTCCCAGCTGGTGAGCGAGGGCGTGTCCATGGTGCTGGGCTCCTATGGCTCCGGCGTGTCTATCGCCGCCGGCCCCACCTTCGGCAACGCGGGCATCTCCGCCATCGGCGTCACCTGCACCAACCCCAACGTGACCGCCGGCAACGACTACTACTTCCGCATCTGCTTCCTGGACCCCTTCCAGGGCACCGTGCTGGCCAACTTCGCCAAGGACAAGTTCGACGCCCAGGTGGCCTACTGCCTGGGCGAGGCGGGCAACGAGTATGACCAGGGCCTGATCACCTTCTTCGAGCAGGCCTTTACCGCCGCCGGCGGCGAGGTCATCAAGGCCTCCTACACCACCAACAACTCCGACTTCAACTCCTACCTGACCCAGGCCCAGCAGGCCGGCGCCGACGTCATCTTCACCCCCGTCTCCATCGCCTACGCCACCCAGATCATCAGCCAGGCCGCCTCTCTGGGCATCGACATCCCCATCCTGGGCTCCGACACTCTGGACGACAACAAGGTGCTGGAGGCCGCTGAGGGCACCGACATCCAGCTGTACGTGTCCACCTTCTATCAGGAGGGTGGCGACGCTGAGTTCGACGAGGGCTTCAAGAACTATCTGAACACCGCCGACGGCGCCCTGGAGGCCAACGGCGGCAACGACACCATCGCCGCCGTGTCCGCCATGGGCCACGACGCCTACTATGTGGCTCTGGAGGCTATCAAGGCCGCCGGCTCCACCGACCCCGCCGCCATCAAGGCCGCTCTGTGGGACGTGACCTTTGACGGCGTGTCCGGCCACATCGCCTTTGACGACGTGAACGGCGACGCCGTCCGGGACACCGCCTACATCAAGCACTCCACCAACGATGGCGCCTGGGAGCTGGAGACCGTCCAGCAGGTCCAGTGATCTGATCCCGGACCGCGCATCCCACCCTGTCGCGCAGCCGCCGGGCAGGCGGGGAGCACATCCCCGCCTGCCTGCGCGCTATCCCTCTGGACTGGGCCGTCTCAAGGGGAGGACCGCTCCCTCCCTTTGCGACAGCCCAGCCGGTTCGTATGAGAGAAACTAGAATGGGAGGACCCGCCTATGGAACTTTTCATCTCCACCCTGCTCTTTGGCATCTCGGTGGGCGGCCAGTACGCCCTCATCGCCATCGGCTACACCATGGTGTACGGCATCCTGCGCCTGATCAACTTCGCCCACGGCGACGTGTTCATGGTGGCCGGCCTGATCGGCAT
>CALWYA010000101.1 GCA_944385645.1 uncultured Oscillospiraceae bacterium | reverse complement strand
AGATCTCTCTTACCGTTGCCATGTCTCCCACTCCTTTTTCATCTCCAACAGGTCGGCCCGGACCCGCTCCAGCTCCTCCCGTCGGGAGGCGGTCTCCTCTCCCCTGGCCTGGGACATGCCTGCCAGGGCCCGGCCCACCCGGGCCAGCCACAGGTCCAGCCACGGCCCTCGCAGGGGGTCAGGAGCGTTGCGCCCGGCCCAGAGCTCCCCCGGCGACAGCGGGGGCATCGCCCCCGCCCGGACCAGGAAGGCGGTATAAAGGGTATCCCCCTCTCGGCACAGCTCCTCCCGCTCGATGGCAAAGCCGTGCGCCCCCAGCCAGCCCCGCAGGTCGGGCATGGAGGACATGGGCTGGAGGATCAGGGTAATCCCCGCCCAGTCGTACCAGGGGGCGTAGGCCAGGATGTGGGCGATGGTCTCGCCCCCCATGCCGGCGATCACGATGACGTCGGCCTCCCCGGGGCGCAGGCCCTCCAGCCCGTCGCACAGGCGGAAATCCACCGCCCCCTCCAGCCCCGCCGCCCGGACGGTCTGCCGGGCCCGGTCCAGGGGGCCGGGGCGCAGGTCGGCGGCAATCACATGGGCCAGGTCGGCCCCCCGGTTCTGCAGGAGCCACACGGGGAGGTAGGCATGATCGGTGCCAATGTCAGCCAGACGGATATTTTTCCTGTCTCCGGGCACCAGACCGGCGGCCATGGCCAGCCGGGGAGACAGCGCGGCCCGCCCGCTCACAGGCCGTCCACCTGGATGGCCAGGCGCAGGGCCTGAGCGAAGTCCCGGACCGCCCGGGCCTTCTCAGCATCCAAAAAGGGCTCGTTCCCGCCCCGGTCCCGGCGGCAGAACAGGCCCATGTACTCCATCCCCATGTGGCGGCAGGTCCGCTTCAGCCCCTCCTCCCACAGGTCGGCCCCCTTCTCGGCGGGGTAGCCGCAGGTGACAATGGAGGCGGCCCGCACCCCCGCGAGCAGGTCGGGGCCCCGGCTCCCGCCGTACCGCTTGCTGCCCGCGTACACCATCCGGTCCAGCAGCGCCTTCATGGGGGCGGTGCAGTACCAGGCGTAGATGGGGGTGGCGAAGATCACCACGTCGCTGTCCGACACGGCGGCGAAGACGTCCTCGAAGTCGTCGTCCTGGACGCAGCCGGGCCCGTCGAAGCAGTCCTGACAGGCCTTGCAGCCCAGGCAGGGGTTCACCGCCCGGTCGTACAGGGGGATGACCTGTGCCTCCGCCCCCATCCGGGCGCACTCGTCGGCAAACTCCCCCACCAGGGCGGCGGTGTTGCCCGACCGCCGGGGGCTGCCCATCAGGATACAGAATTTCATGCGCGTCTCCCCTTTTCCAACAGAGAACTGACGATCCGCTCCGGGAGCGGGACACAGAGAAAAAGGGGAACGGACAGGCCGCTCCCCTTCTGGTCCTGTGCGGTTTTACTGGGCGTCGATCATGGCGTTGACCTGGGCCAGCAGCTCGTCCGGGTCCACCCCGTGGACCATGCAGGCCTGCTCCACCGTCTCGCCCCGGGAGGCGGGGCAGCCCAGGCAGTGCATCCCGATGTTCATGAACAGGGGGGCAGTCTGGGGGGCGATGGTCAGAATATCACCGATGATGGTGTCTTTGGTAATGGTCATGGGAATCTCCTCCGTTCTTGTGAAATCACAGGGATAGTATAGCCGAACTGTTCCGGTTTTTCAATGGGAAATTTTCAAAAAAATCCGGTTTTCTGCCCCGGCCTCCGGTCTCCAGGCGTCCACCCGCCCCGCTTCCCCACTTTACCGTGCTTCCGGCGCACGTAGCGGCGGCCCAGGAAGAAAATCAGCAGGCCGGCCGCAATGGCCAAGACCGGGGACAGAATCAGAAACAGCAGCAAACGGACAGGCAGTACCTCTGTCATAGGCATCATCAACATTCACTCCTTTTCATTTCTCAACTCCCAGTTTCCATTTGTGTGCCTGAGTTCAAATTTTCCCTCATCGTTCCCGCCCCTGCGGGGGCGGGAACACGCAAAAGAATTGGGAGTTTTTCAAAACGAATTGGTCACGCCCAGGACGAACAGAAGGAATGGAAGTATCTGGATCAGCTGCCAGCACCCCCAGACCACCGGGATCAGCCCCAGCCAGTACCAGTGTGTGGCAAACCACCCGGGCTGCTTTTGCTCCATCAGCGGAGTCTCGCCCCCTGCCTCCCCTGGGCCATTGCCCAGCAGTTCGTCAATGGACACCCCAAGCGCTTTTGCCAAGGGAATCAATTTGTCCGTATCGGGCAGGGCGGTATTTAACTCCCACTTGCTCACCGCCTGGCGGGAGACCCCCACCAGCTCGGCCAGTTGTTCCTGGGAGAGGCGGCGCTCCGTCCGCAGGCGCTGAATGGTTTCTCCGACACTCATCGTCCTTATCAACTCCTTTCTGACCTCCATCATACTAGGTCTCACGGTTGCGCTGCTACCAGCCTGGGCTTGAATCAGCGCAACTGTCGGTTGCGCGCTCCTTTTTTCCCAAACATACCATAAAGGCAAACAAAAAGGGCGCCCGGCTGGGCGCCCTTTCTTGTGGCAAAGCTTTTATCAGCCCTGCTGCTCCCGCATCTTGGCGAAGCACTCGCTGCAGTAGACGGGGCGGTCGGACTTGGGCTCAAAGGGGACCCGAGCCTCGCCGCCGCAGGCAGCGCACACGGCGGTGAAATACTCACGGGGGCCGCGGGCGGCGTTCTTGCGGGCGTCACGGCAGGCCTTGCAGCGCTGGGGCTCGTTCTGGAAGCCGCGCTCGGCATAGAACTCCTGCTCACCAGCGGTAAAGACGAACTCATTGCCGCACTCTTTGCATACCAGGATCTTGTCTTCGTACATTGGAATTCCCTCTCTTTGACTTCTTGTCCGGTCATGGCCGGACGGTCGTTATATTGCGATCAGCTCTCGCTGGATTCGCCGGAAGAATCACCCCGGGCCATTTTACGGCGGATGCGCTGAATGGCGTTGTCCACCGATTTCTTGGACCGGTCCGCCCGTTTGGCGATCTCTGCGCAGGACAACCCGCTGAGATACAGGGTCAGGATCTGTCCCTCGAGCTCCGACAGCTGGCTGCGCAGGGCGGCCAGCCGCTCCCGCAGTTCCTCTCTGCCGATCACCACATCCTCCGGGCTCTCCGCGCTGAGGACCAGACGCGCGTTCGTTGCGTCAAAAAGAGGTGGCTCATAGGAAATACTCTGATTCAATGGGGCGTGCTTGCCGCCCTGAGCCGCCCGGACGGCGGTGAGCAGGCGGCTTCGGATGCAGATTTCCGCGTAAGTGCGGAAGGAGGCGTCCCGCCCCGGGTCAAAGCCGCGGATGGCGGTGAGCAGTCCCAGCATCCCCTCCTGGATCAGGTCCTCGCTGTCCCCCCCCGCCAGAAACAGGGGGCGGGCGCAGGCCCTGACCAGACGGCCGTATCGCTGGACCAGCTCGGTCTCCGCCCGGGGGTCTCCCCCGGCGGCCCGGGCACACAGGGCCTCGTCCGACAGGGAATCGGGCGGCGCCTGAATGGTTCCGATACTGTGCTTATCATTCATAATAAACAAAATACTCAGTTTTGTCAAGGCTTTTCTGGAATCTTTTTGTGAAAATTCCCGACAAGCTTTTTCCTTTCCCGCAATTTCGCTCCCGATTTCCAGACCCCGACGCGCTCCGGATGTGTCCGCCCCCCGCCGGGGCGGACACACCAACGGACCGGGCGCGCCGTCCCGCGCTTACAGGGTGGCCACCAGGTCGGCCAGCCGCTGGGCGGTGGCCCGGGCGGTCTCCTCGGTCTTGGCCTCCACCATGACCCGCATGAGGGCCTCGGTGCCCGAGGGGCGCACCAGCACCCGGCCCTCCCCGTTCAGGCCGGCCTCCTCCCGCTGGATGGCCTGGGCCAGCAGGGGGCTGGCCATGACGGCCTTCTTCACGTCGTTGTCGGCCACGGGGATGTTGATGAGCACCTGGGGATACCGGGGGCAGGCCCCGAAGAGCTCAGAGGCCTTCTTGCCGCTCTCCTTCAGCAGGGCCAGCATCTGCAGGGCGGTGAGCTGCCCGTCGCCGGTGGTAGCGTGCTCCAGGAAGATCATGTGGCCCGACTGCTCGCCGCCCAGGGCGTAGCCCTTCTCCAGCATCCGCTCCAGCACGTTCCGGTCGCCCACGTCGGTACACTCCAGATGCATGCCCTGTTCCTTGGTGTACAGGTGCAGGCCCAGGTTGGACATGACGGTGGCCACGACAGTGTCCCCAGGCAGCTTGCCCTTGGCCTTCAGGTCCAGGCCGCAGGCGGCCATGATCTGGTCCCCGTCGATGAGGTTGCCCTGCTCATCCACCGCCAGGCAGCGGTCGGCGTCCCCGTCGAAGGCCAGGCCCAGGTCGTACCCGCCCGCCTTCACCATGGCGGCCAGGCCGTCGATGTGGGTGGAGCCGCACTTGTCGTTGATGTTCACCCCGTCCGGGTCGGCGTTGATGACGTCGGTGCGCAGCTTGGAGAACCGGTCGAACAGCCGGGCGGCGGTGGCCGAGGCGGCCCCGTTGGCGCAGTCCACCAGGATGCGCAGCCCGCCCAGGGTGGAGTCGATGGTGGCCTCCAGGTGGTCGATGTAGTCCTCGCTGGCCTTGGGGGCCACGTAGCTCACCTTGCCGATCTCCCCGTGGGTCTTCATGGGCACGTTGTTGTGGCCGAACAGGACGATGTCCTCAATCTTCTCCTCCAGCTCGTCGGACAGCTTGAAGCCCTGGCCGTTGAAGATCTTGATGCCGTTGTGCTCGAAGGGGTTGTGGCTGGCCGAGATGACGATGCCGGCGTCCGCCCCCTCGTCCACGGTGACCCAGGCCACGCCGGGGGTGGGCAGGGTGCCCAGGTCTAGCACGTCGGCTCCGGCGGTGCACAGCCCGGAGATTAGGGAGCCCTTCAGCAGGTCCCCGGAGATTCGGGTGTCCTTGCCGATGGTGACCAGGGGCTTCTCCCCCGGCTTCTTCCCCTTGGCCAGCACGGTGGCGGCGGCCAGCCCCACCCGATAGGCCAGATCGGCATCCAGGCCGGCGTTGACCACGCCGCGAATTCCATCCGTTCCAAATAGCTTACCCATTTTATCGTTCCTTCTTTCTTCCATAGTCATCAAAATTTTCTTTTAAAGCCCGTTCCACCGGCACAATCGTCCCAATTAAAACCGCCGTTTGAAGCAGCACCAGGATCAGACACCAGATTTTCCAAATCCGCTCGCCCCGGCCCAATATCAGCAGGGCGGACAGCAGGGTCACCGCCAGCAGAACCGCTCCCGTCCGCAGCCAGACGCGGCCTCCCACCCGATGAGCAAATTCCCACGTCTCCTGATTTTGCATAGACCGGGCGGTGCGATAGCCGTAGATGGAATTGATCCTTCGGGGCGGCCTGCGGAGAAACAGCCACCCGAACAAAAGCATCAGCGCCGGGATCAGTACGCTGACGCCCAAATAAGCTCCCACTGTCGGCCTCTCCCCCTAAAAGCTCAGCTGGTCCAGGCCGCCGGAAGTCTCCCCGCCCGGCACGGGCAGGCCCAGGTGCTGATAGGCCTTGGCCGTGACACACCGGCCCCGGGGGGTGCGGGTGAGGAAGCCCAGCTGCATGAGATAGGGCTCGTACACGTCCTCCAGAGTGACCGCCTCCTCGTTGATGGTGGCGGCCAGGGTGTCTAGCCCCACCGGGCCGCCCCGGTAATTCTCGATGATGGACCGGAGCATCCGGTGGTCGATGGCGTCCAGCCCCAGGTGGTCGATCTCCAGGGCGGTGAGGGCCTCATCGGCCACTTTTTTCGTGATAACCCCCCCGGCCTTCACCTGGGCGAAGTCCCGCACCCGGCGCAGCATCCGGTTGGCGATGCGGGGAGTGCCCCGGGATCGCTTGGCGATCTCCATGGCCCCGTCCTGTTCAATGGGCACCTCCAGAATGCCGGCGGAGCGGGTGACGATGAGGGCCAGCTCCTCCGGGGTGTACAGCTCCAGCCGCAGGGTC
>CALWYA010000100.1 GCA_944385645.1 uncultured Oscillospiraceae bacterium | reverse complement strand
TGCACTTTTCCTAGGGTCGCCCCCGGCGGGTGTTACCCGTTATCCTTGCCCTGTGGAGCCCGGACTTTCCTCACGGGGGCTCCTTTCGTCCTCCCCGCGCGGCTGTCCAGCCCGCTTGCCCAATCATGATACAGGAAAAACACCCCGCTGTCAAATCTTTCTTGGCGCCGCAGTACAAATCAGGGCGGGCGGCCCGGTTTTGATTGAATTTTCCCCGGGAGTATGGTATGATGAGACGCTGAAAGAAAAAGATGGAAGGAGGACACACTATGTCCACCGTCAATGAATATTTCGAGTCCCTGCGGGGCAAGTCCGTCGCCGTCATCGGCATGGGGGTGAGCAACACCCCTCTCATCCGCATGATGCTTCGGGCCGGGCTGAAGGTCACCGTGTGCGACAAGGCCCCCCGGGAGCGGGTGGAGGAGCTGGCCGGCGAGCTGGAGAGCCTGGGGGCCAAGCTCCGTCTGGGCCCCGACTATCTGGAGAAGCTATCCCGGTTTGACGTCATCTTCCGTACCCCAGGCCTGAACCCCAACAATCCCAAGGTTCAGGAGGCCCTCCAGAGCGGCAGCATCCTTACCTCGGAGATGGAGCTGTTTTTCCAGCTGTGCCCCTGCAAGATTGTCGGGGTCACCGGCAGCGACGGCAAGACCACCACCACCACCCTGATCAGCGAGTTTCTCAAGGAGGCGGGGTATAATGTGTACCTGGGGGGCAATATCGGCCGGCCCCTGCTGCCCGACGTGTCCGGCATGACGCCGGAGGACGTGGCGGTGGTGGAGCTGTCCTCCTTCCAGCTGATGACCATGGGGCAGAGCCCCAACGTGGCGGTGTTCACCAATCTCTCACCCAACCACCTGGACTACCACCACACCATGGAGGAGTACACCGCCGCCAAGCTGAACATCTTCTCCCACCAGGGGGAGGGGGACGTGGCGGTGTTCAACTATGACAACGACATCACCCGCTCCCTGGCCAAGACCGCCCCGGCCAAGGCCGTCCTGTTCAGCCGCAAGCAGCGGCTGGAGGAGGGGGTCTATCTCCGGGACAACACCATCTGGCTGACCAATGAGATGGGCAGCCGGGAGGTGCTCCCCCTGTCCGACATCCGGCTGCCCGGGGTCCACAACATCGAGAACTACATGGCGGCCATCGCCGCTGTGGACGGCCTGGTCCCTGACAAGTGCGTCCGGGCGGTGGCCCAGCGGTTCACCGGCGTGGAGCACCGTATCGAGCTGGTCCGGGAGGTGGAGGGCGTGAAGTATTACAACGACTCCATCGGCACCAGCCCCACCCGCACCATGGCCTGTCTGGAGTCCTTTGACCAGAAGCTGATCCTGATCGCCGGCGGATATGACAAGGGAGTCCCCTTTACGCAGCTGGGGGAGGAGATCGTCCAGAAGGTGAAGGTGCTTGTCCTGAACGGCACCACGGCGCCCGCCATCCGGGCGGCGGTGGAGGGGGCCGAGGGCTTTGCCGACAGCGGTTTGACCATCGTGGACGCCCCCGACCTGGCGGGCGCCGTGGCCGCCGCCCATGGGGCCGCCCAGCCCGGGGACATCGTGGTCCTCTCGCCCGCCTGCGCCGCCTTTGACCAGTTCAAGAACTTCATGGAGCGGGGCGAGGCCTTCAAGCAAATGGTGAATGAACTGTAACGCAGTTTGGAGGAACCCTAGTTGAACTATCTGGAAACCTTACAACAGCTGTGCGCCGTCCCGGCGCCCAGCGGATTCGAGGCCAGGGCCGCCCAGGCGGCCCTGGCGCTCCTGCGCCCCTGGATGGATGAGGCCTATGTGGACAAAATGGGCACCCTGGTGGGGGTGCGCCGGTGCGGAAAACCCGGGGCAAAGCGGCTCCTGCTGGACGCCCACCTGGACGAGATCGGCCTGGTGGTCACCGGCCATCAGGACGGCTTTTTGCGCTTTGCCCCCCTGGGCGGGGTGGACCCCAGGATGCTCCCCGACCGGGAGGTGCTGCTGCTCACCCAGCCCCCCATCCCCGCCGTGGTGGCCTGTCTGCCCCCCCACATCCAGAGCCGGGAGGAGATGGACCGGTCCACCCCCATCCGGGAGCTGTACCTGGACGCTGGCCTGACCCAGGAGGAGACACTGGCCCGGATCCCCATCGGCACGCCGGCGGTCTACCGGGGCGGCTGCGGCCGGCTGGGGGGCAAGCTGCTGTGCGGCAAGGCCCTGGACGACCGGGCGGGCTTCGCCGTTTTGCTGGACGCGGTGGAGCGGCTGGCGGAGGAGGAGCTGGACGTGGACCTGTACGTGCTGGGCTCCACCCAGGAGGAGACCCACAGCACCGGCGCCATCGCCGCCGCCTATGCCATCGCCTCCAACTGGTGCGTGGCGGTGGACGTGACCCACGGGGACAGCCCCGACGCCTCCAGGGACAAGACCTTCCCTCTGGGGGGCGGGCCGGTGATCGGCCTGGGTCCCAACTGCACCCGCTGGATGGCGAGGCGACTAGATGCTAAGGCGGGGGAGCTGAATCTGTCTGTCCAGTATGAGGTCATGGCGGGCAGCTCCGGCACCAACGGCTGGCCCCTGCAAATCAGCCGGGAGGGAGTGGCCACGGCGGTGCTGTCCATCCCCCTGCGGTATATGCACACCCCCATCGAGACGGTCCACGAGGACGACCTGGCGGACACCGCCGGGCTGCTGGCCGCCTTTATCCGCCATCTGGGAGAGGAGGCGCCCGGCGATGCTTGAGACATTGAAAACCCTGTGCCGCCTGGACGGGGTGTCCGGGGACGAGGATGCCGTCCGGGACTATCTCCGGGAGCAGGCCCGGCCGTATGCCGACGACATCCGCACTGACGCCCTGGGCAACCTCATCGTCTTCAAGCGGGGAGCCAAGGCGGCTGGGCACAGGCTGCTCCTGGCCGCCCACATGGACGAGGTGGGGGTGATCGTCACCCGGGCCACCGACGAGGGCTTTTTGAAGTTCGACTTCGTGGGGGGCGTGGACCGGCGGGTGGCCATCGGCAAGCCGGTCCGGCTAGGCCCGGACAAGGTGCCAGGGGTCATCGGCCTGAAGGCCGTCCATCTGGTCAGCCGGGAGGAGGAGAAGCAGGTCCCCAAGACCGACGCCCTCTATCTGGACATCGGCGCGGCTGGCAGGGAGGAGGCCTTGTCCAGGGTCCCCCTGGGCACCTATGGGGCCTTTGTGGGGGAGCCCGAGGCGTTCGGCGGCCGCCTGTTCAAGGCCAAGGCCATCGACGACCGGGTGGGCTGCGCCGTAATGCTGGAGCTGCTGAAGGAGGATCTGCCCCTGGACGTGACCTTCGCCTTCACCGCCCAGGAGGAGGTGGGCACCCGGGGCGCCTTTCGGGCCGCCTTCTCCGTCACCCCGGAGGTGGCCCTGGTGCTGGAGACCACCACCGCCGCCGATCTGCCCGAGATCGAGGGGGCCAGACGGGTGTGCGCCCCCGGAATGGGGCCGGTGATCTCCTATATGGACGGGGGAACCATCTACGACCGGGAACTGTTCCAGGACCTGCGCCGGCTGGCGGAGGACAACCGCATCCCCTGGCAGACCAAGGAGTATATCGCCGGGGGCAACGACGCCCGGACCATCCAGCGCACCAAGGCCGGCGTCCGGGTGGCGGCCATCTCCGCCGCCGTGCGGTATCTTCACGCCCCCGCCAGCGTGGGCAGTATGGCCGACTTTGAGAATATGCTGAAGCTCACCCGGCTGTTCCTGGCCGATCAGGCGGAGCGTTTGTAACGTCCCGATTAAAATTGGGAATTTATAAAAAGGAGCCGTTTCTCCATGGAATTATTTGATTTGATCCAGGCCCTGGTCAAGGCCCACGGCCCCTCCGGGGACGAGGGGGAGATCCGGGCGCTCATCGCCCGTCTGGCCGCCCCCTGGGCCGACGAGGTCACCACAGACACCCTGGGCAGCCTCATCGTCCACAAGAAGGGGCCCGGACCCAAGGTGATGTTCGCCGCCCACATGGACTCCATCGGCCTGGTCGTCACCCACATCCAGGAGGACGGTTTCCTCCGGGTGGGCAGGCTGGGGGGCGTCAGCCCCAAGGAGGCCGCCTATACCCCCGTCCGCTTTCAAAACGGGGCGCGGGGGGTACTTGTCCCCGAGGAGAAGGCCGACTTCGGCAAGCTGAAGCTGGACGAGTGCTTTGTGGACATCGGAGCCAAGGACCGAGAGGAGGCCCGGCGGCTGGTCCAGGTGGGGGATACCGCAGTCTATGACTCCCCCTGCTTTATGAGCGGCAATAAAGTGATCTCCCCTTACATGGACAACCGGGTGTCCTGCGCCATCCTGCTGGCCGCTCTGGAGCGCCTGCAGGCGCCGGAGAACGACGTGTATTTTGTGTTCACCGTCCAGGAGGAGGTAGGCCTGCGGGGGGGCAAGACGGCCGCCTGGGCCCTGGCCCCCGACTGCGGTGTCGCCGTGGATGTGACCGACCCGGACGACACCCCGGGCAGCGAGCGGCCGGGCACCGTTCAGCTGGGCCGGGGGGCAGCCGTCACGGTGATGAACTCCTCGGTGATCTGCCACCCGGCAGTGGTGGCCGCCCTGGAGGACACGGCCCGAGAGCAGAACATTTCCGTCCAGCGGGACATCCTCCGGGACGGGGGGACCGACGCCGGGGCCATCCACACCGCCGGAGCCGGCGTGCCCACCGGGGGCATCTCAGTGCCCTGCCGGTACGTGCACACCCCGGTGGAATGCGTGGACCTGGCCGACGTGCGCGCCTGCGCGGAGCTGACGGCGGCCTTTGCCGCCAAGCGGCTGGAATTGAAGGTATAAATTCAGGTTTTCGCCCCCGGAGGGGGCGAAAACCTGTCCAACACAACAGAATCAAAGAGAAAAGAGTGTCACACATGAGTTTATCCATCAGCGACCGGGTGCGCGCCCTGGGCGAACAGGCCCAGGGGGAGCTCACCCGGGAATTTGCCCGCATCGACGCCGTGGCCCAGGAGAACGCCGCCCGGGTACTGGACGCCTTCCAGACCCACCGGGTGGCGGAGGGGTACTTCGCCGGCACCACCGGCTATGGCTATGACGACCTGGGCCGGGACAAGCTGGACGAGATCTACGCCCAGATCTTCGGCACCGAGGCCGCCCTGGTGCGCATCCAGTTCGTCAACGGCACCCACGCCATCGCCGCCGCCCTGTACGGCTGCCTGAAGGCGGGGGACGTGCTGGTCTCCGCCGTGGGGGCCCCCTACGACACCCTGCTGGGGGTGATCGGGGTGGCGGACAAGGGCCACGGCTCCCTGAAGGACTACGGCGTCGAGTACCGACAGGTGGAACTGCTTGACAACAAGCCGGACCTGGAAGGCATGGCCCGGGCCGCCGCCGACCCCCGGGTGAAGGCGGTGCTCATCCAGCGGTCCAAGGGCTACTCCACCCGCGCCTCCCTGTCGGTGGCGGAGATCGGGGAGATGTGCCGCTGTATCCGGGCCGCCAACCCCAGTGCCGCTATCCTGGTGGACAACTGCTACGGGGAGTTCGTGGAAACCCTGGAGCCCACCCATGTGGGGGCCGACCTGTGCGTGGGCTCCCTCATCAAGAATCCCGGCGGCGGCCTGGCCCCCACCGGGGGCTATCTCGCCGGCCGGCGGGACCTGGTGGAGGGGGCGGCCCAGCGGCTCACCGTTCCCGGCATCGGGGGGGAGTGCGGCTGCACCCTGGGGCAGAACCGCCTGCTGTACCAGGGGCTGTTCCTGGCCCCCCACACGGTGGCCCAGGCGGTGAAAACCGCCGTGTTCGCCGCCAAGGTGATGGAGCTGCTTGGCTATGAGACCGAGCCCCGGTCCGATCAGGTGCGCCACGATATCATCCAGATGATCCACATGCGGGAGCCGGAGGCCCTGAAGAAGTTCTGCAAGGGCATCCAGTTCGGGGCCCCGGTGGACTCCTACGTCACCCCGGAGCCCTGGGACATGCCGGGCTATGACTGTCAGGTCATCATGGCGGCCGGGGCCTTCATCCAGGGGGC
>CALWYA010000099.1 GCA_944385645.1 uncultured Oscillospiraceae bacterium | reverse complement strand
ATGTGCGGGAGGAGCTGAAGCGCCGGTACCGGCGGGCCCTGGACCGGCAGGTGGAGGCGGTGGCCTCCGGGGGCCGGGCGGAGCCCATCCTGGTGTGCGCCGACCGGCTGCTGCGGGGGCGGAACACCGACGAGGAGCCCTACCGCAGGCTGCTGGGCGGCCTGCTGGAGCTGGGCGCCCTGGACGAGGCGGAGCAGCTGTACCAGAAGCTGAGCGGCCTGCTCCAGGAGGAGCTGGGCAGCGAGCCGGAGGAGCGCACCCAGGAGCTGATGGAGCAGCTCCCGCTGCTCCGGGCCGGGCTGCGGCCCGGGGCCCGGCGGGAGGGGGAGTATTTCTTCGGCCGGGAGCGGGAGATGATGCTCCTGCTGTCCAACCTGGACCGGTTCTCCCGGGGGGAGCGGGCCCAGTCGGTGCTGCTCACCGGCGAGGCCGGCGTGGGCAAGAGCGCCGTCATGCGCCGGCTCCAGGAAGTCATGGGGGACGAGCGCTTCCTCACCATCTCCTATCAGTGCGTCCAGACCGAGCAGGAGCTGTACCTCAAGCCCTGGCACGACATCCTGACCCAGGTGGAGGAGCTGTACCGCTCCCTGCACCTGTCCTTCACCCCCGCCCCCAACTTCTACAGCCGGCAGATCGACGCCTCCCTCTTCGCCACCCAGTACGAGATGTTCGCCGAGTCCGCCCTCCAGACCCTGTCGGAGCAGCTGACCGGCGGCCGGAAGCTGGTGCTCTTCCTGGACGACGTGCAGTGGATGGACAACGCCAGCAAGCGGCTGCTGAGCAACCTGATGTTCTGGTCGGGCAACCGCAAGCTGCTCATGGTGCTGGCCAGCCGGGACGGCGGGGCCGGCCAGCTCACCGATCTGAAGGCCCCCCTGGAGAGCCGGGGCCTGCTCACCCAGGTCCCCCTGGCCCGCTTCACCCGCCAGGAGACGGAGGAGATCATCCGGGAGCGGAAGCCCGAGCTGCTGGACAGGCCGGACAGCGTGGACCGCATCTACCGGGACACCGACGGCAACGCCCTGTTCCTGCTGGAGTTTTTAAAGGAGCTGGACCACGGAGCCACCCCGGGCCAGCTGTCCGACCGGACCCGGAGCATGATCCAGAGCCGGCTGGTGGACCTGTCCGCCGAGGAGCGGGACCTGCTGGACAGCATCTCCCTGTACCCCCGGCTGGCCACCATCGAGGATTTGCAGATCCTGTCCAGCCAGTCCTCCATCCAGATGCTGCGCAGCCTGGAGCACCTGCTGGACCGGCAGCTGATCTGCCTGCAGAGCACCTATAACAAGACGGGCTACGGCTTCACCCACCAGATGATCCGGGACTACATCTATAACAGCATGCTGGAGGACAAGCGGCAGCTGCTCCACCGCATGGTGGCCCAGGACTATGAGCGGCAGTACCAGCGGACCCAGGACGTGGGGCTGTGCCCCATGCTCATCTACCACTTCGACCGGTGCCGCAACGTGTACAAGAGCTATACCTACCGCCTGGAGTACCTGCGGGCCTTTTACGCCGTCCAGCACGAGATCTACCCCACCGTCCTCACCGCCCAGGACCGGGACGAGAACCGCCTGCCCCGCCTGGGGGCCAAGGACGAGCTGGTGAATCTGGCCCAGCAGATCCGGGCCTTGAACCGGGACTCCGACGAGATGGACCCCCTGCGCATGAAGATGGAGTTTCTCATCGGCCGGTACGACCTGTACTCCGGGGAGTACGACAGGGGGCTGAAGAACATCCGCACCAGCATCCAGCTGGCCGAGAAGCTGGACGACCGGAAATATCAGATGGAGAACCGGCTGCAGCTGGTCTTCCACGCCATCCAGATCCACGACCTGAAGATGTTCAACGAGAACCTCACCGTGTGCGAGCGGCTGCTGGAGAAGTACGCCTACCCCGCCGCCGACGTGTGTACCGTCCTGCGCCTGCGGGGGCTGTACCACATGAAGAACTACCAGTACGAGCGGGCGGAGGAGATCTTCGGAGAGGTGATCCGGCGCATCGAGCCCCTGTGTCAGGCCGACCCCGCCTACCGCATCGGGCTGGCCGCCTGCTACAACTACATCGGGGAGAGCCGCCAGGCCAAGAACCAGTGGGACGAGGCCCTGGAGTACTACCGCCGGGCCATCGACTGCTGCGACGGCCAGGTGGTCAGCGGGATGGGGGTGTTCTGCGCCAACGCCGGCTATGTGCTCTACCGCCAGGGCAAGCTGGGCCAGGCCCAGATGTACATTGATCAGGCCATCCGCTGCTTCGAGGAGGTGGGGGCCATGTGGGGCCGGTCCCGCACCCGGTCCTACGCCGCCCTGCTGGCCATCGCCCGGGGGAACTGGGAGGAGGCCGAGCAGCACTATCAGGTGGCCCGGGACACCGCCCAGCGGGGGGGCAACCCCTCCGCCCTGCTGCTGGTGCGGGAGGTGGAGCAGAAGCTGGAGACCCACCGCCGTCAGGCCGGGCACGCCGGCGATGGCAAAAGGAAAACGCCCCCCTCCGCCGTGAAAAATTAACCGCCCGGCGGACCCTGTTTAAAATTTTTAAATCCTGCCCCGCGCCCTTGCAAAGGGGCGGAAAATTTGGTATCCTGTTATCAGCTTACAAGCAGTCTCACAAGTACGCTGCGCAATACGCCGTCCGGGCTCCTCTCAGCGCTGGGAGGGGACGGGATCATATCGGCTGTCGCCCGCGGCTTGTGGGACTTTTTTTTGTCCCGGCCCGGGCCGGCCAGAAGGAGACGATAACCATGAAGGAATCTGTTTCGGAAGTGCTGTCCAAGATCATCGACTCGGACGACACCACCGTGGGCGGGGGCTCCGCCTCCGCGCTGTCCGGGGCCATGGCGGCCGGCATGATCGCCATGGTGGCCAAGCTGTCCAAGAAGAAGCCGGTCAACTTCACCGTGGAGCAGTATGACGCCATCGCCGAGGAGTGCGACCGGCTGGCCGAGCAGCTCCAGGAGGGCTGTGTCCGGGATACCGAGGCCTACTGCATGATCGTGGACGCCTTCAAGCTGCCCAAGGGCACCGACGAGGAGAAGGCCGCCCGCTCCGCCGCCGTCCAGGCCGCCGCCACCCAGGCCGCTCGGGTGCCCCGGGACAACGCCCGGCTCAACGCCCGGGTCCACGAGCTGGGGGCCATGCTGAAGGGCAACTCCAACCCCGCCTGCCTGTCCGACCTGACCTCCGCCCTGTACCTGTCCGAGGGCGGGGTGAAGGACTGCGTGCTGAACATCCAGGCCAACCTGGGCATGATCAAGGACGAGAAGGTCCAGGCGGAGCTGAAAGAGGACATGCTGGACCTGCTGCTCCAGGTCATCTGCTACTGAGCCGGCGGCTCCCGTCCGCCCAAAAACAGGATCATCCATCCACGAATCAGTCAGGAGGTTTTTTATTATGAAATGTCTGATGGCAGAGGTAAATTTCAGTGAGGGCAGAGATCAGGCCCTGATCGACCAGGTGCGGGACGCCATGCTGGACGGCGACCCCATCGACCTGATGGAGATCTCCTCCGACGCCGACCACAACCGCACCGTCTTCACCTTCAAGGGGGAGCCCCGGGCGGTGCTGGAGGCCACCAAGCGCCTGTCCGCCAAGGCGGTGGAGCTCATTGACATGACCAAGCACACCGGCGCCCACCCCCGCATCGGCGCGGTGGACGTGGTCCCCTTCATCCCCGTGAAGGACGTGACCATCGACGAGGCCCTGGAGATCTGCCGGGAGTACGGCAAGTTCATGGGCGGCATCGGCGTGCCCGTGTACTACTATGAGGACGCCGCCACCTGCGAGGAGCGCAAGAGCCTGCCCAAGATCCGCAAGGGCCAGTACGAGGGCCTGGAGGAGAAGATGAAGGATCCCGCCTGGAAGCCCGACGAGGGCCCCTCCACCTTCAACGCCAAGAGCGGCGCCACCGTCACCGGCGTGCGCTTCCCCCTGGTGGCCTTCAATGTCAACCTCCAGACCAAGGACCTGGAGATCGGCAAGAAGATCGTCAAGGCGGTCCGGGCGGCCACCGGCGGCTATCAGTGCGTCCGGGCCATCGCCCTGGTGCTGGAGGACCGGGACGGCATCGTCCAGGTGTCCATGAACCTGACCAACTATGAGAAGACCCCCATCCACCGGGTGTTCGAGACCATCAAGAGCGAGGCCTCCCAGTACGGGGTGGGCGTGGTGGACTGCGATCTGGTGGGCCCCGTCCCCGTGTACGCCCTCCACGACGTGCTCAAGTTCTATCTGCGGGTCCACAACTTCAAGCTGGAGCAGCTGTATATGTAAGCCGGCCCCCGGCCGCCAACCGCGAGGAGGATTGCCCGTTCGGGCAATCCTCCCCCTGTTTTCCGGGGAGAATTTGTGGATTTTGCGCCGCCCCAGGGTGGACAGGGCAGGGGACTTGTGATAGAATGAACTGCTGAACCCGACAGAGCGCGTCCCGGTCGGAGAGAGAAAAGGAGGGTGTGCTGTGAAGGCGCATCATCATCAGATCGATATGTGCAACGGCCCTCTGGCCGGAAAGATCCTGCTGTTCGCCATTCCCCTCATCGCGTCCAGCCTGCTACAGCTGCTGTTCAACGCGGCCGACGTGGTGGTGGTGGGCAAGTTCGTGGGCAAGGAGGCCCTGGCGGCGGTGGGCTCCAACACCTCCCTGATCAACCTGCTGGTCAACCTGTTCGTGGGCCTGTCGGTGGGCGCCAACGTGGTGGTGGCCCGGGACCTGGGGGCCGGCCGGAAGGAGAAGGTGAACGAGGACATCCACACCACCCTGACCCTGGCCCTGATCAGCGGCATCGGCATGATGATCTTCGGGGTTATCATGGTCCGGCAGCTGCTGGAGTGGATGTCGTCCCCCACCGACGTCATCGACCTGGCCACCGTCTATCTGCGCATCTACTTCTTCGGGATGCCCGCCAACCTGGTGTACAACTTCGGGGCGGCCATCCTCCGGGCCCAGGGGGACACCCAGCGGCCCCTGTACTATCTGACCTTCGCCGGCGTGGTCAACGTGGTGCTCAACCTGTTCCTGGTGCTGGTGGTCCATCTGGACGTGGCCGGCGTGGCCCTGGCCACCATCATCTCCCAGTACATCTCCGCCATCCTGGTGGTCCGCTGCCTCATCAAGGAGGAGGGGGAGCTGCACCTGGACCTGAAGAAGCTGGAGCTGAAGGGAACCGTGGTCAAGCGCATCCTCCAGGTGGGCCTGCCCGCCGGCTTCCAGGGGGTGGTGTTCGCCCTGTCCAACGTGGTGATCCAGTCCTCTCTGAACTCCTTTGACGACCCGGTGCTGGTGGCCGGCTCCTCCACGGGGGCCAACATCGAGAGCTTCGTCTACGCCGCCATGAACGCCTTCTACCAGTCGGCCATCACCTTTGTGGGCCAGAACTACGGGGCGGGCAAGTGCGACCGGGTGGACAAGGTGACCCGGTACTGCCTGCTCTACGTGACGGTGGTGGGGCTGGTGTTCGGCAATCTGGCCTACTACTTCGGAGACGTGCTGGCCAGCTTCTACGTTCAGCCGGGGGAGGACGACGTCATCGCCCAGGCCCTGGTCCGGATGTCCTATATCATCTGCCCCTACTTCATCTGCGGCATCATGGACACCCTGGTGGGCGTCCTGCGGGGACTGGGGTACTCGGTGATCCCCATGGTGGCCTCCCTGGTGGGGGCCTGCGGCCTGCGTCTGGTGTGGGTGGCGGTGGTCTTCCCCATCTACCACACCCCCGCCAGCCTGTACGTCTCCTACCCGGTGACCTGGGCCATCACCGCCTTCTTCCATCTGGTGTTCCTGCTGATCGTCCGCAAGCGGGCCTTCGCCAAGGTGCGGGGCCACGTGCCCGACTACGACCCCTCCCGGAGCCGGGAGGCCCAGTGAGCATCTCAAGATCCCCCGGCGCGTTGAACAAGCGCGCCGGGGGATTTTCATCCGGGGGGAATAGTCCGGCCCGGGCCGGGCAAGCTAGGGAAAAGCGACGGCGGGAGGCGCGGGACATGAGCATGACCGATCGGGATTATCAGAAGCTG
>CALWYA010000098.1 GCA_944385645.1 uncultured Oscillospiraceae bacterium | reverse complement strand
CCACTTGACCCAAAGACTCCAAAGTTATTCTGCCGCAAGGATTTCAAGAAAATATCGATTTTAACCGTCCCTTCCAAAAAGAAGGACATCTGCTTTCAGCAGATGTCCTTCTTTTGCGTTCAAACGCCCGGGGCCGGCAGAGCCGCCCTGCTGAACAGACCCGCTGGAATCGCGCGATTCCAGCGGGTTTTTCGTTTTTCTTCCCCTTTTCGCGGGGGACGGCCCCTGCCTCAGCCCGGATCGTCCCCCCGCAGAAAGCCCATTTCCTCCCGCAGGAGGGCCATGAACCGGCCTTCCATCTCAGACTCCGTCTCCCCCGCCCGGCGGATCACACCCATTTCCATGGTGAAATTGGGGATGGGTACGGAGTGGATCCCCATCTGGTCGTTCAGATCCGGCGGGAGGGCCACCCCCACGCTGTAGGCATCGGTCCCCGCCACCACGTGGCTGCGTATATGGCCGGAGTCCACCTGAATAACCTTCTCCAGGTTGACGAACCGCACATTGGGGATCCTGCTGTAGGTGTAGACCCGATCGGAGCGGATGCCATAGTCTACAAAGGGGTAGTCCCGCAGCTTCTGGAGGGAGAAGTCCGGGTCCTGGGCCAGGGGGTGTTCCCTGGCCAGATTCACATTACAGGGCAGGTCGTACAGCTTCCGGTACTCCAGCCCCCGCTCCTCCATCTCCCGGGCGAGGGAGGGGGCCCGCAGGTCCGTGCTGACGGTAATGGCCAGATCCGCCTTTCTCTGGTTCAGCAGGGCCATCCCCTCGTATTGGTACTCCTGGAACATGGACAGCTTGTACC
Organism: uncultured Oscillospiraceae bacterium; assembly: GCA_944385645.1. GTDB lineage: Bacteria > Bacillota > Clostridia > Oscillospirales > Oscillospiraceae > Lawsonibacter. The sequence goes on along the minus strand of CALWYA010000098.1, from coordinate 5,230 downwards.
GGGACAGCTCGCCCCCCTCCTCCACCGCCCGGCACAGCCGGATAAAGGCGCGCTCCACCGGCGGGTAGTTGGGATTGACCACCCCGAATTGCAGGCGGGCGTCCTTGCTGGCCAGCGTGTGGATCTCGTCCAGCTCCTTGACGATGCTCATGCAGTGGCGGACAAAGGCCAGACCCTTCTCCGTGAACCGGACGCCGTTTACTCCCCGCTCCAGAATGTCAAAGCCCAGCTCGTCCTCGATGCTCCGGATGGAGTTGCTCAGGTTGGGCCGGGACATATAGAACTTCTTGGCCGCCTTGGAAATGGAGCCGGTCTTGTACAGCTCGATCACATATTGAAACTGCTCTGTTTTCATCCGCTTCTTCCCCGCCTTTTTGCGCTATTACACAAAAAAATACACCCCTGTAATTATTTCATATCTCTTCGGACTTGTCAATTCCTGCTATGATAGGCTCAATCCATCTCCCTCAGACGCCCGCCGGCGTCCGGGAGTTTTTTCACCCTGGCATCATCAGAGAGGAGCGAGCTTATGAGCAAACAGACCGCACTGGACCTGCTGGACAGGAAGGCGGAGTTCTTCTACTCCGTCGGGGATTCCATCTGGGACCACCCGGAGACCGACTACACCGAGGAACAGTCCTCCGCCATTCTGATGCGGGCCCTGGAACAGGAGGGCTTCACCGTCCGCTCCGGGCTGGACGGGATCCCCACCGCCTTCTCCGGCACCTATGGCAGCGGCGCCCCCGTGATCGGGATCCTGGGGGAATTTGACGCCCTGCCGGGGCTGAGCCAGAAGGCGGGGATCGCCCGGCCGGAGCCCCTGACAGAGGGGGGAAACGGCCACGGCTGCGGACACAACCTTCTAGGCACGGGGAGCCTGGCCGCCGCCGTGGCGGTGAAGGAGTACCTGAAGGAGAGCGGCCGCCCGGGCACGGTGATCTATTTCGGCTGTCCCGCCGAGGAGGGCGGCTCCGCCAAGGCCTTCCTGGCCAAGGACGGCGTATTTGATCAGGTGGACGTGGCCCTGTCCTGGCACCCCAACCAGTTCAACGGGGTCTGGGCCTTCAGCTCCCTGGCCAACGTGCGGGTGCACTACGCCTTCCAGGGGATCAGCGCCCATGCCGCCTCCAGCCCCCATCTGGGCCGCAGCGCCCTGGACGCCCTGGAGCTGATGAACATGGGCGTGCAGTTCCTGCGGGAGCACATCATCCCCGAGGCCCGGGTCCACTACGCCATCACCAACACCGGCGGGGACGCCCCCAACGTGGTGCAGGCGGAGGCGGAGTCCGTCTATCTCATCCGCGCCCCCAAGAACAGCCAGGTGAAGGAGATCTGTGAGCGGATCAACCAGATCGCCCGGGGGGCCGCCATGATGACCGGGACCCAGGTCGCCATCCACCTGGAAAAGGGCTGCTCCAACATTCTGGTCAACCACACCCTGGAGGAGATCCTGTACCGGAACATGAAGGACATCGGCACCCCCCAGTACACCCAGGAGGAGTACGACTTTGCCAGGGAGATCCAGGACACCATCCAGGGCCGGGTCAAGCTGGCCGACCAGCTGGAGAAGTCCTTCGGCGAAAAGGGCCGCCAGCTGGGGACGGAGTACGACAAGTACAGCATCAACCGGTTCATCCTGCCCTACGCCCCCTCGTCCAAGTCCATCTCCGGCTCCTCCGATGTGGGCGACGTGAGCTGGGTGTGCCCCACCTCCCAGATCGTGGCCGCCACCTGCGCCGGCGGCACGGCGGAGCACAGCTGGCAGATGGTGGCCCAGGGCAAGAGCTCCGTCGCCCACAAGGGCCTGCTCTACGCCGGCAAGGTGCTGGCCGCCGCGGCCATTGACCTGCTGGAGGACCCGGAGCTGGTGAAAGCCGCCAAGGCCGAGTTCCGGGAGCGGGTCGGCGGCGAGGGCGGCTATCAGCCCCTGCTCCCCCCGGATGCCAAGCCCAGCATGCCCCAGAGCCCCATGACTGCCAAGTAACGGACGAACGAGGAGGAGAAAAGAGATGTCAACGCAAATGAACGCCCCGCAGACCAGCGAGCAGGACCGCAAGATGACCAAGGGGGAGCTGATCTCCTATGGCCTGGGCGGCATGGCCAGCACCATGCCGCACCAGTTCCGGACCTCCTACGCCATGAACTTCCTCAGCGACGTGGCGGGCCTCCACGTGGGGGCGGTGGGCATTTTAAGCACCATCATGCTGATCTGGGACGCCTCCAATGACCTGATCATCGGCCGGATCGCCGACTGCACCAACACCAAGCGCTTTGGAAAGTACCGCCCCCACATGATCATGGGCATCCTGCTGTGGGCGGCGGTGGTCATCATGCTCTTCTCCGTGCCCTCCCTTCCGGAGACCGGCATGTGGATCTACTACGTCCTGGCCCTGTTCCTCTACTCCACATTTTACACCCAGTTTACCGTGCCCTGGCAGGCCCTGAACAGTGTGATGACCCACGACCCGCAGGAGCGGAACCTGATGCTGACCTGCCGGCAGTACGGCGGCTTCATTGCCGGCGCCGCGGTGGGGATCATCACCATGCCCCTGGTCCAGCACTTTGCCGACCCCAAGACCGGCTGGCTGGTCAGCGCGGGCATCGTGTGCGTCACCATGGTGATCACCGGCCTGCTCTCGGCCCATGGGGCCCGCCGGGTGGACTACTACAACTCCCTGCCCACCCCGGAACCCCTTCACATCAGGGGTCAGCTGGGCATCATCTTCAAAAACCGCGCCGTCATCTGCGCCGCCCTGCTGCTGGGCGTGGTCGAGCTGGTGAACGCCACCAGCTCCGCCACCTCCCTGTACTACCTGGACGCCGTGGTGGGCAACGTGACCCTCAAGTCGGTGTTCTCGCTGGCGACGCTGGCCATCAGCCTGGTATTCGTGCCCATGATGCCCGCCGTGCTGAAGCGGTTCGGCAAACAGCGCAGCGTACTGCTGGGCATGATTCTGGTGGCTATTCCCTCGGTGCTGCTGATGGTGCGCCGGGAGAACGCCACGGTGCCGGAGATCATCGTCTGGAACATCCTGGGCTCTCTGGGCTTTGTGATGGCCAACATCGGCGTGCTGGCCATGATCCCCGACTGTACCGACTACACCGAGTGGAAATTCGGCACGGTCCAGGCCGGCTTTGTCAACTCCTCCATCACCTTCATGCGGCAGTTCGCCGCCGCCCTGCCCACCACCATCGTGGGCGTGGCCCTGGCCGCTGTCAGCTATAACACCGACCCCGACAGCCAGGCTGTCATGGACGTGATCATCAACATCAAGATCCTCTACCCCTTCCTGCTGCTGGCCGCCGCGGTGGTGCTCCTGAAGCTGTACCCCATCACCCCCGCCTTCGCCAAGCAGATGCGGGCCGAGCTGAAGGAGCGGCGGGCCAAGGCCGCCCAGTAAGCGCCCCGTCATGTACAAAAATCCGCCGGGATCCCGCGATCCCGGCGGATTTTTCATTGTTCTCAGCCTTTGGCCGGATTGATTCTCCGCTGCGCCTCTCCGTCCTGCGGCTCTATTACAACAGCAGCAGCCAGACTGCCCAGCCCGCCGAGGCCGCCAGGGCCCCCGCCGCCGCCCACAGGGGGGCGGGCAGCCGTTCCAGCCGCCGGTTCCAGGCCCGGCTGCGCTTCAGATAGCCGTCGGCGGCCCGCCGGGCCTCCTTCAGCACCTGCTGGTCGCTGACTCCCTCCCGGGCCGCCGTCTCCTCCCTGACGATGAAGATGGCCTCCTCGAACAGCCGGGGGTCCGGGGACTTCACCAGAACCACCTGCCGGGTGATGCCTTTTACCACTGCCGTCACATCCTTCCCCGGGGGCGCACCCCCGCTCCCCCTCAGTGTGCCCGGATCGCCCCGCCCCTATTCCTCAGCTGAGGAGCAGCTCCAGCTCCTCCACGGTCAGCTCCGGCTGGAGGGCCAGGGTGATGCCATAGCCGATGACCTTGGCCAGATCGGCCACCTGGCTGTCGATGTCCTTGGGAGTGACCAGCAGCGCGCGCTCCTCCCCCAGGTCGGGGGTCTCCTCCGCTCCCAGCAGGTCGGCCGCCAGGGTACCCGCCTCCACCACCGTAGGCACCCCCAAGGCGAAAACGGGCACCCCCAGGGTCTCCCGGTTCAGCCCCACCCGGTGGTTGCCCACCCCGGAGCCGGGGGTGATCCCCGTATCCGCCAGCTGCACCGTCCGGCACAGCCGCTTCAGAGACCGGGAGGCCAGGGCATCCACCGCCACCACGCAAGCGGGCCGGATGGCCTGGCATACCGCCCGGACCATCTCCCCGCTCTCCACCCCGGTGCTGCCCAGCACCTCCGCCGCCACCGAGGCCACCGGCCGCAGGCCGCCGAACCGCTCCGGCATCCGGCCCACCAGGTGCCGGGTGACCAGCAGGTGGTCCCGGACCAGGGGGCCCAGGGCGTCGGGGGTGATGGCCCGGTTGCCCAGCCCCGCCACCAGCGCCAGGCCGTCCCCGGGCACCTCCCCCCGCATCTGGTCGGACAGCTCGGCGGCCACCGCCCGCACCGCCCGGCCGAAGATGTCCTCCTCCCGGCGCGCTAGCCCCTCCAGGGTGAGAGTGGCATACCGCCCCCGGGGCTTGCCCAGGGCCCGTTCTCCCTCCTGGTCCAGCACCCGCACCACCGTCACCGGCAAGCCCTCCCGGGTGCCCTCATGGGCCTCCACCCCGGACAGGCGGGTGGTCTCCCCCGCCCGCTCCTGCCAGAGCTCTCTGGCCTCCAGGGCCAGGTCCGTGCGCCGCATCCCCATGGCGATCCCTCCCATATCTTGTGGCAGATCGTGCCGCTCTCCCCTATTTTTTGCGGCGGAGGGAAAACTATCCCGGCTACAGAAAAAAATCCAAAAAAACAGTTGATTTTTTCTCCGGGCAATGGTAAAATACAAATCTGCACAGGCGCAGAGCGCCTAAAATCCAGGATGCAAATCGGAGGAGGTGTTTGGTTTGCCCAATATCAAGTCTGCCAAGAAGCGTGTGCTGGTGTCCCAGGCCAAGGCCGCGCAGAACAAGGCCGCGAAGTCCGCGCTGAAGACTGAGATCAAGAAGTTTGAGGCGGCGGTGGCGGAAGGCAACCGCAGCGAGGCCGATGTCGCTTACAAGGTGGCCGTCAAGGCCGTGGACCAGGCCGCTGCCAAGGGTCTGCTGCACCGGAACAATGCCGCCAACAAGAAGAGCAATATGACCATCAAGCTGAACAAGCTGGCCTGATTATATTGATCGCG
>CALWYA010000097.1 GCA_944385645.1 uncultured Oscillospiraceae bacterium | reverse complement strand
AAGTCCAGCACCCGGGGGTCGGGGTCGTACCCCTCCGGGCAGGCCACCGCCACCTCCATCCCCGTCTTCAGGCCGCCCACGATGAGGGAGTTGGCCATGTTGTTGCCGTCCCCGATGTAGCACATCTTCAGGCCCTCCAGGGCCGCCTTGTGCTCCCGGATGGTGAGCAGGTCGGCCAGCACCTGGCAGGGGTGGCAGAAGTCGGTCAGGCCGTTGATCACCGGGATGTCGGTGTTCCGGGCCAGCTCCTCCACCTCCTCCTGGCCGAAGGTGCGGATCATGATGCCGTCGCAGTAGCGGTTCAGCACCCGGGCGGTGTCGCTCACCGGCTCGCCCCGGCCGATCTGGCTCTCCTTGCCGGACAGGAACAGGGCGTGGCCCCCCAGCTGGAACATCCCCGTCTCGAAGGACACCCGGGTGCGGGTGGAGTTCTTCTCGAAGATCATGGCCAGAGTCTTGCCCTTCAGATAGTCCCTGTGGATGTGGTGCTTCTGCTCATATTTCAGCTGGTCCGCCGTGTTCAGGATCAGGGTGATGTCCTCCGGGGTCAGGTCCAGCAGCTTTAACAAATCTTTCTGCATACTTCAAACCCTCCAAATCAGAGTGAAGAGTTGAGAGTGGAGAGTGGAGATGCCTCTCCTCTCCCGCTCCCAATCTTCACTCTTCACTTTTCACTCTTCACTCTCATCATGAAAGCGCAGCTTTCATGATCGCCAGCCCCTTGTCCATCTCCTCTTTCGTGATGACCAGGGGGGGCAGAAAGCGCAGGTCGGGTCCGGCGGTGAGGACCAGCAGGCCGGCCTCCACCAGCCTGGCGGCCAGCTGGCTGTTGGTCTGCTCCCCCTTCACCTCCACCCCGATCATCAGGCCCAGGCCCCGGGCGGCCCCCAGGCAGGGCAGGGAGAGCTCCTCCACCTTCCGGCGCAGGTAGGCCCCCTTCTCCTCCACCTGGGCCAGGAAGGGGTCGTCCAGCCGGTCCAGCACATAGCAGGCGGCGGCGGCGGACACCGGGTTGCCCCCGAAGGTGCTGCCGTGGGTGCCGGGGGTGAACACGTCCCGGCACTTCTCCCCGGCCATGACCCCGCCGAAGGGCAGGCCGCCGGCGATCCCCTTGGCGAAGGAGACCGCGTCGGGCCGGACGCCGTACTTCTGGAAGGCGAACAGGGCGCCGGTGCGGCCCACGCCGGTCTGCACCTCGTCGACGAGCAGCAGCCAGTCCCGCTTGGCGCACAGGTCGGCCACCCCCCGGACGAACTTCTCCTCCAGGGGCAGCACGCCCCCCTCCCCCTGGACCATCTCCAGCATCACGGCGCACACGTCGTGGCCGGCCACCGCCTCCACGCTGTCCAGGTCGTTGGCGTCGGCGTACCGGAAGCCCTCTGGGAAGGGGAAGAAGTAGTTGTGAAACTTGTCCTGGCCGGTGGCGGTCAGGGTGGCCAGGGTCCGGCCGTGGAAGGAGTTGTGAAGGGTGAGGATGGTCCCCCGGCCCTCGCCGTACTTGTCAAAGGACCACTTCCGGGCCAGCTTGATCATGGCCTCGTTGGCCTCGGCTCCGGAGTTGGCAAACATCACATTGGACATCCCCGTGCGGGTGCACAGCTTCTGCGCCACCTTCACGTAGGGCTCGGCGTAGAACAGGTTGGAGATGTGGGCCAGCTTGGCCGCCTGGGCGGACACCGCCCTCTGCCAGCCCTCGTCGGCGTAGCCCAGGGCGTTCACCCCGATACCGGCGGTGAAGTCGATGTACTCCCTCCCGTCCACGTCCCACACGGTAGCCCCCTTCCCGTGGTCCAGGGCCACGGGGAAGCGGCCGTAGGCGTGCATCACATACTGCTCGTCCAGGGCCCGGATCTCTTCAAAGGTCATGTTGCTCCCCTCCCGGTCACTTCACCAGCATGGTGCCGATGCCGGCGTCGGTGAGCAGCTCGATGAGCAGGGAGTGGGCCACCCGGCCGTCCAGGATGACCGCCGACTGCACCCCGGAGCGCACCGCCTCCACGCAGCAGTCCACCTTGGGGATCATGCCGCCGGAGATAACCCCCTCCCGCACCAGAGCGGGGACGGAGGACAGCTGCAGCTCGGGGATCAGGGTGGACTCGTCCGCCGGGTCCCGGAGCAGCCCCCGCACGTCGGTGAGGAGGATCAGCTTCTCGGCCTCCAGGGCCACGGCCAGCTTGGCGGCGGCGGTGTCGGCGTTGACGTTGTAGGTCACCGCCTCGTCCATCCCCTGGGCCACGGTGGCCACCACGGGGATATAGCCGCCCCCCAGGGCGTCGGTCAGGGGCCGGGGGTCCACCTGGCACACCTGGCCCACCAGCCCGTGCTTCTCGTCCAGCTTTCTGGCCTGGAGCAGGCCGCCGTCCAGGCCGCACAGGCCCACCGCCCGGCCGCCCAGCCGGTTCAGAATGGCCACCAGGTCCTTGTTCACCTGGCCGCACAGCACCTGCTGGACCACCTCCATGGTCTCCTGGTCGGTGTAGCGCAGGCCGTCCACGAATTTGGGCTCCTTGCCGATCTTTTCGAGCATCTGGTTGATCTCGGGGCCGCCCCCGTGGACCACCACCACCCGGATGCCCACCAGGGACAGCAGCACGATGTCGGAGATCACCGCCTGGCGCAGCTCCTGGGAGATCATGGCGTTGCCGCCGTATTTGACCACGATGGTCTTGCCGGCGAATTTCTGGATATAGGGCAGCGCCTCGGCCAGTACCTGGGCGCGGTCCAGTTCATTGAAAGGCATGTTCCCTTCCCCCTTTTTTTAGATAGGAGTGAGGAGATAGGAGATAGAAGATATTGAAGCGACAGACTCCTATCTCATATTTCCTATTGGACAACAGTCCGATTCCCGCTGCTTTTTGAGATAGGCGTGAAGAGATGGAACATATGGAAGCGGCAAACTCCTATCTCCTATCTCATATCTCCTATCTCCGCTTCGGGAGGCAGATCAAAGTTTTTCGCCGTTTCCGCCCCCTGCGGGGGCGGAAACGCACGGCAGCTGTCAGGTCCGATAGTCCCCGTTGATCTTCACATAGTCGTAGGTCAGGTCGCAGCCCCAGCACTCGGCGGCGTCCTCCCCCTCGTGGAGGTTGACGGCGATGATCACCTCGTCCTGGGACAGGATGGCCTTGGCCTGGTCCTCGTCGAACTCCAGGCCGTCCCCCTGGCGGCACACCAGGATCTCCCCCGCCTGGGAGCGGAAGGCGATGTCCACGTGCTCGGGGCGGAAGGGGGCCTTGGAGTAGCCCATGGCGCACAGCACCCGGCCCCAGTTGGCGTCGGCGCCGAACATGGCGGCCTTCACCAGGGAGGAGCCCACCACCGCCTTGGCCAGGCGCTCGGCGCTCTCCTCGCTGCGGGCCCCCTCCACCCGGCAGGTGACCAGCCGGCTGGCCCCCTCGCCGTCGGCGGCGATGCCCCGGGACAGGGCCCGGCACACGTGCTCCAGGGCCTCCAGGAAGAGCTGGTAGTTCTCGTCCTTCCACTCGATGAGGGGGTTGCCCGCCATGCCGTTGCACAGGATCACGCACATGTCGTTGGTGGAGGTGTCCCCGTCCACGGTGACCCGGTTGAAGGTGCGGGCCACCACCTCGTGGAGGGCGTCGGAGAGCATCTCCTGGGTGATGGCGCAGTCGCAGGTGAGGAAGGCCAGCATGGTGCCCATGTTGGGGTGGATCATGCCGGAGCCCTTGGCGATGGCCCCCAGGCGGACCTCCCGGCCCCCCAGCTCGAAGGAGACGGCGATCTCCTTCTTCCGGGTGTCGGTGGTCATGATGGCGGTGGCGGCGGCGTCAGAGCCGTCCCGGTTCAGGGCGGCGGCGGCGCGGGGCAGGCCGGCCTGGATGGCGCCGATGTTCAGGGTCTGGCCGATGACCCCGGTGGAGGCCACCACAAAGTCCCCCGGCTCCCGGCCGGTGACCTGGGCGGCCGCCTCGCTCATGGTCTGGGCGTTCTCATGGCTCAGGGGGCAGCAGGCGTTGGCGTTGCCGCTGTTGGCCACGATGCCCCAGGCCGTCCCGTCCTCCAGGTGATCCATGGTCACATAGAGGGGGGCCGCCTTCACCCGGTTCAGGGTGTAGGTGGCGGCGGCGGTGCACTCCTTCTCCGACAGGATCAGGGCCAGGTCGTTCTTGTCGGGGCTGCTCCCCTCCTTGACGCCGCAGTGGACGCCGGCAGCGGTGAAGCCCTTGGCGGCGCAGACGCCGCCGGAGATCTCATTCCACATATTATTTCCCTCACTTTATTTTCAGATAGGAGTGAGGAGATAGGAGATAGAAGATGTCAGGACTTTAACTCCTATCTCCTATCTCATATCTCCTATCTTGCTCAGAGGTTCAGGCCCTCCGTCTCGGGGAAGCCCAGCATCAGGTTCATGTTCTGCACCGCCGCGCCGGACGCCCCCTTGCCCAGGTTGTCGAACTGGGCGGCCAGAAGGGTCTGCTCCTGGGTGCCGGAGACGGTGATGCGCAGCTTGTCCGACCCGGCCAGCTCGCCGGTGTACAGCCGGGGGCCGTCCCCCCCGAAGGGGGCCACCTCCACCAGGGCCTGATCCTGGTAGTACTCCCCCAGCAGGTCCCGGATGTCCTGGGCCCCGGGGGCGCCGGAGAGCAGCCGGTTCTGGAGCAGCACGCAGGTGACCATCCCCTGGGGGATGTCCCCCAGCACCGGCAGGAAGGCGGGCGGGCAGTCCAGGCCGGCCACCGCCTGCATCTCGGGCAGGTGCTTGTGCTGCAGCCCCAGGGCGTAGGGGGCCGGGGCGTCCAGCCGGGGGTCCCGGCCGGGGGCCTCGTACTCGGCGATCAGCTTCTTTCCCCCGCCGGTGTAGCCGGTGAGAGACCAGCAGGCCAGGGGGTAGTCCCGGGGCAGCACCCCTAGCTCCACCAGGGGGGCCACAGTGGACAGAAAGCCGGTGGCGTGGCAGCCCGGGTTGGCCACCCGGCCGGCAAATTTGATCCGCTGCCGCTGTCCGGGCAGCAGCTCGGGGAAGCCGTACACCCAGCCCGGGGCGGTGCGGTGGGCGGTGGAGGCGTCGATGACCCGGGTCTTAGGATTCTCGATCATGGCCACCGCCTCACGGGCGGCGGCGTCGGGCAGGCACAGGAAGACCAGGTCGGCGGCGTTGAGGAATTTCTTCCGCTCGTCCGGGTCCTTCCGCTTGTCCTCGTCGATCAGCAGCAGGTCGATGTCCCGCCGGCCCCCCAGCCGCTCATAGATCTGCAGGCCGGTGGTGCCCTCCTTGCCGTCGATGTATACCTTGGGGTTGCTCATGGATGACACCTGGTTTCTTGATGATGGATTGTTCCGCCTGCGGGCGGCCACATGGGGCCGCCCTTACGGCGATTTCGGTCCGTTTTGGTCCGTAGGGGCGGACCTGCGTGTCCGCCCACCCGTTCTGGGCGCACACATAGGTGCGCCCCTACGACGGCGGGGGCAAGCCCCCGCCCTACGGAGTTGCATTTTTTCGTGGCGCCCGACGACCCGACAGGCTGCGGCGGGGCGGCGCTCCCAGTGGTCGCGCCCTATGGGGGTGCGTTTTTCGTAGGGGCGCACAGCGTGCGCCCTTACTTCTCCCGGGCCCCCACGAACTCCTCGATGAGGGCGATCTGCTTCTCCACGCTCTCCCGGGCGGGGCCGCCGTAGACCTTGCGGCCGTTGACACAGGTCTTCAGGGACAGGGCCTGATACACGTCCTCGTCGAACAGGGAGGAGATGGCCCGGAAGTCCTTCAGGGCCAGGGTGTCCAGGGTGTCCCCGGTTTTGATGCACATGTTCACCAGCCGGCCCACGATCATATAGGCCTCCCGGAAGGGCAGCCCCTTCTTGGTCAGGTAGTCGGCGCAGTCGGTGGCGTTGATGAAGCCGCCGGCGGCCGCCTTGGCCATGTTCTTGGGCCGCACCGTCAGGGTATCCACCATGGCCCCGAAGACGGGCAGGCACAGCTCCACCGTGTCGATGGCGTCGAAGATGGCCTCCTTGTCCTCCTGCATGTCCTTGTTATAGGCCAGGGGCAGGGACTTCATCACGGTGAGCAGGGTGACCAGGGAGCCGTACACCCGCCCGGTCTTGCCCCGGACCAGCTCGGCCACGTCGGGGTTCTTCTTCTG
>CALWYA010000096.1 GCA_944385645.1 uncultured Oscillospiraceae bacterium | reverse complement strand
ATGTCCGACTGGAGCACCATGGACAGCAGGTCCTGGTCCCCCAGGCGGTCGTTGGTCACCTCGATGCGCTGCACCGAGGTGAGCCGGTTGCGGATCATTTTTTGCAGGGATTTCTGCATATCGGGGTAGCCGTCATAGCCCAGCTCGGCGGCAAAGCGCACCACCGTGGACTCGCTGACCCCCACCCGCTTGCCCAGGCGGCTGGCCGTCATGAAGGCGGCCTTGTCGTAGGATTCCAGGATAAAGTTTGCGATCTTCTTCTGTCCCTTGGAAAATGTGTGGAGATTCTCCTGGATCACGGCCAGAATATCGCGGTTCATTCCCTCTCAACTCCCGTGACTGAGATTCAGCCCCTCCAGTCCCGGCGGGTCTTCCCCTGCCCGCCCGGACCGGCTCCGCCCCGCCAAAGCGGAGCGGAGGGGCCCTTCAGACTGCCTTTATCATACCCGCTTTCCCCACAAAACGCAAGAGATTTTTGCAGGAATTTCATTTTCTCCTGCAAAAATCTCTTGCTCAGTCATCGCGCTTCTTCCCGGCCCTCCAGGGCCGCCAGCTCCTCCCCGGTCAGGGGGCGCCATTGGCCGGGCCGCAGGGTCCGGTCCAGGGAGAGCCCTCCCTCCCGGACCCGCTTCAGCCGCAGGACGGTGAGCCCCGCCTGGGCGCACATCCGGCGCACCTGCCGGTTTTTCCCCTGGTGGATGGTGACGGACAGCTGGCTCACCCCGCCGGTGGTCCGCCCCCGGCGCACTCGGGCGGGGGCCAGGGGCTCCCCGTCCAGCTCCATGGGGGAGGACAGGAGGGGCAGGGCCTTCTCCACGTTCCCTGTCACCCACACCAGATACTCCTTCTCCACCTGGTGGCTGGGGTGGAGCAGCCGGTGGGTCAGCGCCCCGTCGTCGGTGAGGATCAGCAGCCCCTCGGAGTCCAGGTCCAGCCGGCCCACGGGCCACACCCGGCCCCCGCAGCCGGACACCAGATCGGCCACCGTTCTGCGCCCCTTCTCGTCGGACAGGGTGGTCACATAGCCCCGGGGCTTGTGGAGCATCAGATAGGTGTGTCTCTCTCCCATCCGCAGGGGGACGCCGTCCACCTCCACCCGGTCCCGGCTCAGGTCCGCCCTGTCCCCCAGAGCAGCCTGGACGCCGTTCACCGTCACCCGGCCGGCGGTGATCCACTCCTCCGCCGTCCGCCGGGAGGCCAGGCCGCAGGCCGAGATCAGTTTTTGCAGCCGCTCCTCCACGGCGTCCACCCCTTTCCTCTATATTTGTTCTCCCAATTCCCTTTTGTGTTCCTAGGTTCACAATTTTCCATGGTGTTCCCGCCCCCTGCGGGGGCGGGAACACACAAAAGAATTGGGACTATTTGTTTGGAGTCCCCCGCGGGACGGGAACGCCGGTTCGCCTGTTATCCGGTGAGCCCGGCCCACAGCCGGTCCCACAGGTTCCGGGGCTCCCACCGGTCCGCCGGAACCGAGGCCGCCGCCGTCAGAGGGACCCGGGCCAGCTCCGCCCCCTCCAGGGTGCAGACCAGCTCGCCCACCCGCTCCCCTTTCGCCACAGGGGCTGTCAAGGGGGATTCCTTCCAGACGGCCCGCACTTCGACCGCTTCTCCGTCGGCCAGGGCAGCCGTGAGCGTCTCCCCCGCCGCCACGGGACAGGCGGGCAGCAGGCTGCCCGCCAGCGGGACAGAGCCCACCCGCTCTCCCGCCCGGACCACCGGCTCCGCCCGATATTGATCGAAGCCCCAGTCCAGAAGGGCGGCGTGGTCGGCCCAGTCGTCCGGGTCGTTCAGGGTGACGCAGATGAGGGTCAGTCCCTCCCGCTCCGCCGCCGACACCAGGGTGCGGCCCGCCCTCTGGGTGTAGCCTGTCTTGAGACCGATACAGCCCTCGTACCGCCACAGCAGCTTGTTGTGGTTGGTGAGCACCCGGCCCGCCCGGGAGGACGACCGGGTGGAGACGATCTCCCGCAGGGTCTCGTTGTCCAGACAGGCCCGGGCCAGCAGGGCCATGTCGTAGGCGCTGGAGACATGGCCCTCCCCGTCCAGTCCGCTTGGGTTTGTAAAGTGGGTGTCCTTCATCCCCAGTTCCCCGGCCCGCCGATTCATTTGGGCCACAAAGGCCTCCTCCGAGCCGGCGCAGTACCCCGCCACCGCCAGGGCGGCGTCGTTGCCCGAGCGCAGGAGCAGGCCGTAGAGCAGATCCTCCAGGGTGAGGGTCTCCCCCGGCCGCAGGTAGAGGGAGGACCCCTCCGCCCCCGTCCACTGGGGCAGGATGGTCACCGTCTCGTCCAGGGCGCGCCCCGATTCCAGGGCCACCAGGGCGGTCATCAGCTTGGTGATGCTGGCGATGGGCAGGGCCTCACGGGCGTCGCGCTCGTAGAGGACCCGGCCGCTCCCCGCGTCCATCAGCACCGCGGCGGCGGCATGGGGCTCCACCGCCCCGGCGGCGGGCAGGGCGGTCAGGGCGCAGGCCAGGGCGGCGGCCGCCCCCAACAGGCGCAGCTTCACACAGGTCACCTCTCCACATTTGATCCGTGACCTCTAGTATGCCTGTCCGGCCGGCCGGCTATGGCGGGGAATTTTTTGCAGAATTGGGCTTACTCCCCCTCAAACTCCGATTTTTCCTTCTGCTGGGCCAAAAAATCGGTGACCTTGTCCACCACCTCGGGCACCGTGTCGATGACCCGGTCCAGGGTGGTGGCGGGGGCGGGGAATACGGGCAGCAGCTTCACGTTCCCGTCCCGGATGACCAGGAAGGCCACCGGCTCCAGCTTGGCGCTGGCGGCGCCGCCGCCGCCGAAGGCGTTGTCTCCCCCCGCCTGCTGCTTCTTGGTGGAGAACTCGGTGCCCCCGGTGCCCACTCCGATGGACATGCGGGACACGGGGATCAGGGTGACCCCCTCCGCCTGGATGGGGGTGCCGATGATGGTGTCCGCGTCGGCCATGAGCTTCACCTGCTGGATGGCGTCGGCCATCAGCTGGCTGAGGGGGGTGCGCTTGTCCTGTTGTTCCATGGTTCAAACCGCCTTTCTCTTCCGCGCCCGGTCGTGGGCGCCCTTGACTGTCAAAAAGGCCCGCAGGCCCTTGTATCCAAAGTGGAGCCCCAGCCGCAGCAGCTGGGCCAGGGTCAGGGAGAGGGACACCCGCCCCTCCAGGGAGGAGGTCCCCCCCTCCAGGTCCGGGAGGACCCGGACCGTGCCGTCCTTGATTTGCACCGCCTCATTCAGCGGCCCCCACAGGGCGCCCAAAGCGGCGCTGGCATAGCCGTAGGCCGCCGCGGCGTCGGCGGGGTCATCCGAGGCGATGCGCGCCTCCAGGAACAGCTGGTCCACCCGCAGCTTCCGCCGGAACTGCCCCCCCGCCTCCAGGGCCACGGGCAGCAGGGCCCGCAGATAGTCCAGGCCGGCCCAGAGGGCGGCCCGGCGGCTCTCCTTGCCCCCGCCGGCGGGGTGCGCGCCCTTCTTTGGGGGGCCGGACTTCTTCCGCGCCTCTTTTTTCCGAGGCCACAGGGAGAGCGAAACGGGCCCGATCCGCAGCCAGGCCCTGGGGCCGGCGGGGCCGTACTCCCCCCGCACCCCCACCCGGACCTGCCCCAGCAGGACCAGAGCCAGGAGGACGGCCAGGAGGATGGCCGGGGCGGTCATGTCCCCTCCGCCGGCGGGCCGGCCGGCTCTCCGCCCCCGGGCTCCTCCTCCGCCTGGCGCAGGCGGGCCAGGCTGGCCTCCAGCTCCAGGGTCAGCTGGCTGCCCTCCTGGGAGGAGCCGGGCAGCTCGGGCAGCTCCTCCAGACTGGACATGCCGAAGGAGCGCAGGAAATTCTTGGTGGTGCGAAACTGCATGGGCCGGCCGGGGACCGACAGGCGGCCCGCCTCCTCGATGAGCTCCCGCTCCAGGAGCAGGCCCATGGTGTAGGCGCTGTCCACCCCCCGCACCTGGTCCACGTAGGCCCGGGTCACCGGCTGGTAATAGGCCACGATGGCCAGCACCTCCAGGGCGGGCTGAGACAGGCGGGCGGGCTTGCGGCTCTCCAGGGTGGATCGGATGGCGTCGGCGTACTCGGGGGCGGAGCACAGCTGATAGCTGCCGTCCAGCCGCACCAGACGGATGCCCCGCCGGTCATAGCTGTACTGGTCCATCAGCCGCTGGGCCACCGCGTCCAGGGTGGGCCGGTCCACCTCCAGCCCCAGGCACAGCCGCTCCACGCTCACCGGCTCGCCGGCGGCGAAGAGCACCCCCTCCAGGGCGGACTGCAATTCTTTCAGTTCCAAGGGAAACGCCTCCTCACTGGCTGTCGGCGGTGATGGACAGGTCCGCCTCCTCCCCCTCCTGGGTGCAGGTGACGGTACAGTCCTCCTGGGTGCCCGCCAGCCGCAACCGGTGGGCCTTGCACAGCTCCAGCACCGCCAGGAAGGTGGCCACCACCTCCGAGCGGCTCCGGCTGCCCTGAAACAGGGCTCGGAACCGGGTGACCCCCAGGCGGATCAGCCGCCGGACGATCTCCCCCGCCTTGTCGGCCACGGGGTAGGGCTCCCGGCCAACGATGCCCTGGAAGGCGGACACCGGCGGGGGCAGCTTGTTGTCCGACCGGGCCAGCACCGCCGTCACCGCCCGGAGCAGGTCCTCCCGGTCGTGGACATAGCGGTACACCTTGTCCGGCTGGATGGCCTCGGGGCCCTTGGTGAGGTAGTCCCGGCCCACCTGATAGCGGCTCTCCAGGGCGGGGACCACCGCCTTGATCTTCAGATAGTTCTCGTTGCGCTGGTGGGCCTCCAGGGTGGCGATGAGCTGTTCCATCTCGCTCATGGCCTCCTCGTCGTGGATGGACAGGAGCATCCGGGTCTTGATGTAGACCAGCTGGGCGGCCATGGTGACGAACTCGCTGGCCACCTCCAGGTCCAGCTCCCGGCGGCGGTCCATCCACGCCAGGTACTGGTCCAGGATCAGGGAGATCTGGATGTCCTGGATCTCCATCTTGTTCTTGCTGAGCAGGTGGAGGATCAGGTCCAGCGGGCCCACGAAGTCCTCCATGTTCTGCTCCTTGGCCTTGACCACCCCTTCCAGGTGGTAGATGGGCGTCTCCATGGGCTCCCCCCTCTCCAGCGCAAATCAGTTCAGAATATTATACCAGTTTACCCGGAAAAACACAAGGAAAATCCCCGCCCGGCCGCGCCGGGCGGGGAAATACCGTCTCTTACCGCTCCATTTTCCAGAAGAAGGCGCTGTACGGGGGCAGCTCGCTGCCGCCGCCGAAGTCGTGCCGCTCCCCCGTGATCAGGTCCCAGGCCAGACCGCAGCCGGCGTCAAAGTGGGCGGTGTAGGGCTCTGCGTCGGCGTTCACCGCCACCAGCACCCGCTCCTGGTCGCATCTGCGCTCGAAGATGAGCTGCCGGTTGGTGAGCACCACGTTGCGGTAGCCGCCGTAACACAGTGCCGGGCTCTCCCGCTTGGCCCGGGCCAGCCTGGCGATCCAGTCGGTGAGCTCGTTCCACTCCGGCTTCTCCAGGGCGGGGCGCAGGGCGGCGTCCCCCTCCTCCTTCCGGCCCGTCAGGCCCCACTCGCTGCCATAGTACACCGCCGGCACGCCCGGCATCCCGAACATAAGGGCGTAGGCGGCGGGCAGGTGGTTGGGGTCGGCGAGCTGGGAGGCGATGCGGGTGACGTCGTGGTTGTCCAGGAAGGACAGGGGGTGGGTCCCCTTGTACACCGTCCAGGGCTCCGGCCCGAACTGCCGGGCCAGGGAGTGGCCGATCTCGAAGAGGTTCCGGGAGTTGAAGGCGGACCACAGCCCCTTGTAGCACTCGTAGTTGGTCACCGAGTGACACATCTCGTTATTCATCCAGCGGTTGTAGTCCCCGTGGAGGGTCTCCCCCAGGAGGACGAAGTCGGGCTTGAGGCCGCCGGTGAAAGCCCGCAGCCGCTTCAGATAGTCCGGGGGCAGGCAGTAGGCCACGTCCAGCCGCAGGCCGTCAATGCCGTACTGCTCCACCCAGGAGCGGATGGCCTGGAACTGGTGGTCCACCACCGCCGGGTTGGCCAGGTTCAGCTTCACCAGCTCATAGTGACCCTCCCAGCCCTCATACCAGAAGCCGTCGTTGTAGTTGCTGTTGCCGTCGAAGCTGATGTGGAACCAGTCCTGATAG
>CALWYA010000095.1 GCA_944385645.1 uncultured Oscillospiraceae bacterium | reverse complement strand
CCGAGGCCAACCTGCGCAACATGGACTACATCTGGTACGCCTCCCCCAACGAGGAGGCCCTGGAGATGTACCCCGAGTGGTACGAGGAGCAGTACGGCGAGCCCCTGGATCAGGAGCTGTACGAGATCATGGCCGCCCCCCAGGAGATCCTGGATCGCTGCGAGGCCTATCTGGTCCTGCCCCAGGAGACCCGCACCCTGTACAACGACCTGTGGATCGAGCTGGGCGCGTAAGGCCCTGCCTTTGACCTGCCTAAATGTCCCCATCCCCGCCAGGGGGTGGGGACATTTTGCGCTCTGACTGGCTTCCCGGCCAAAAATTTTTCGGGGCGTTCCTCCGGCCGGGAATTTTTTGCCTCCGGAGGGGCATACTGGGGACATCCCAGAATAAGGAGGCAGATTTCCCATGAGCAGACCCAAGGACAGACAGGACCGGGACAACAAGAAGGGCCGCGACCTGCGGGGCACCCCGCCCATCGCCGGCCAGAACCGCACCGACCCCGAGACCAGCGCCCAGGACCCCATGGCCGGCCGGGAGGAGATGCGCATGAAGCGGGAGGGCCACGACATGTGACCGCCCGGGGCCCGGCATCCCGGGCCCTTACATAAAATATCTGCGGCGGGCGGCGTCAGCCGGCCGCTGCTTCCTTCTTTACGCTCTACGTAACCTCTACGGGGGGAGGTTTCGCCGCCTGCGGGCGGCGAGTGACGGCGTCCTCGCAAGCTCCATATCGTTCGCTTCCCCCTGACGGGGAAAGCTCCCTCATTCCGCTGCTCGTCCTTTCCCCACGCGACCCGCTGCGCTGGGTTTGCGCGGGGACCCCGGATACAGCGGCAAAGTCACCAAAGCGCCGTTTAGAAACCTACGGTTTCTAAAAATTTCCCTTCGGAAACCTCTGGCCCTTGCCTGCCTCTCCCATCCGGCGCGCGGGTGCAAATCAAAAGAAGGGGATTTTCCCCGCCCGCTGCCGCTCGTGTCTGAAATTTGCGGACGGATGCGTCGCCTTGTTTATATGGCGCGCCTGGGCGGCTGCCCGCGGGGTGCGCCTGCCGCTTGGCGGAGCGGGTTCACATAATGTTCATGAAAAGTTCCAGATTTTGTGAAGATTGGCAGGGGGGAATGTGGTAAGGTATAACCAGATCAGAACTTGATCTGTTTTCCTCCTGAAGCGCGGCCCAGGCCGCGCGGAATGTCCGGCAACACGCGCGACTACCGGACAGGGGCCCGGTCCCCGCCTGACTGGGGACCGCGTCCCGCCCTCTCGGCGCGGAGCACGCGCCATACTGCCGGCCCGGCGGGCTTGCCCCCGGGCGGCAGACCAAAGGTTCCCGCCCGACGGCGGTTTCCAGATATTGATTACCTCCCTCTCTCTTCTCTTCTTAAATGGCACGGGGACCCGCCCAAGGGCGGGTCCCCGTGCCATATTCAGGAGAGGAGGAACTGTTATTCGCGGATGATGGTGTCGTCCTGCATATACAGCACGCTGCCATCCTCGCCCCGGGCGTAGTGGCAGAGGAACTCGTACCAGAACAGGCGGGACTCAGAGGGGGTGGTGGTGTGGGGCTTGTCCTCGATGACGGTGTAGCGCACCATGGGGATGCCGTCCTCATTGCACCAGATCTGGTTGTGATAGCCGCTGGTCTGATAGGTCAGAGGATTGGCCAGGTCCTGGCAGCCGTTGCGCTCCAGGAAGTACATCATGGTGGAGGTCATGCTGGGGCTCTGATAGGCGCCGGCGTCATTGGTGCCCACCATCTGGATGACCGGCACGGGGTAGGTGCTGGCCATGTCGTGGAGGGTGGCCACATCCTCGGTCACCGTTTGCTCCACGTTGCGGAAGCGGCCGGCGCTGATGGCCACGGCGGCCACCACGTCGGACATCTCGCCGGCGATCATGGCGCTGGAGTTGCCGCCGTTGGAGTGGCCGGTGGCGTAGATGCGGCTGGCGTCCACGGGGTAGCGGTCGGAGACGTCCTGGATCAGCTGCCGCCAGAAGGACACGTCGTCAGGCCGGCTGGGGTCCCAGCAGTCGTTGTGGATGGGCCGGGCCATGCCGTTGTTCTCCGCGTAGGGATAGGCGGTGGGGAAGACCACGATGAAGCCGGCCTCCTCGGCCACCTTGAACCACTCGGAGTAGGGGGCGTAGGCCTCGCCGCACTGGCCGGCGCCGTGGAGGGCCATCACCAGGGGGACCTCCTCGTCCGGGTTGTCCTTCACCGACTGGGGCACGTACTCCAGCCAGTAGCGGGAGTACCCGTCGATGGTGCGCTCCTCCTTGGTGAAGCCCAGCTCCTCATAGTCGATGGCGGGCCGCAGGTCGTTGCCGGCCAGGGAGCGGTAGCGCTGAGCCTTGCACAGGAAGGTCTCCCACAGGGTGGCGCTCAGCTCCGGGTCGGTGTAGCTGACCTGGGCCTGGGTGATCTGGATGCGGCCCAGGGGGTAGGCGTTGATAAAGGCGTCGTTGGAGAGCATGTCCTGCAGGTAGACCGTGGTCTCCATGGACACGTCCTGGTTGAGATAGGCGGTGTCCGTGCAGTCGTTGGCGGCGCTCCAGTAGTCCACCAGGGTCTGGATCTCGTCGGTCACCTCCGCCTCGATGAGCCAGACGGGGACGTTCACCTGGGAGACGGTCTTGTCCGGGTCCACGGCGGGCGTCTGGGCCATCTGGTCCAGGTAGTCGCCGCTGATCCCGCCGCCGTCCAGGACCACCAGTCCGGAGCAGTTGTCGGGGTTGGCCATGACCCACTGCTCCAGCAGGCGGCCGCCGTCCCCGTAGCCCACGAAGTAGTAGTTGCCGGTGTAGGGGCTGTAGTTGATGGTCTTGGTGCCCAGGTTATAGGCGGCGGCCAGATAGGCCAGCTCCTCATCCTCCTCGCCCCACTGGTCCCCGGCGGGGGTCATGGCGTGGAGGAGGAACTTGTATTCATCGGCCACGGCGGTCCAGCCGCTGCTGACCAGGAACTCCTCCGCCTTCTCCCCGGCGGGGATGGCCACAAAGACGCTGGAGGCGCAGTGCCGGGTCTCGTCCGGGATATAGGTGTACAGCGTGCGGGTCTGGGACAGGCCCTCGGCCTCCACCGGCTCCTGGAACAGGCCGGTATAGGGGTGGTAGTAGAGGTTGTCCGGGTCGGTCTCCATCATCTCCTGGAAGAGGGCGGTGAACTCCTCTGTGGTGGAGCAGGGGAAGGTCTGGACCTCCAGAGGTTCTACGGAGACGGGTTGGGAGCTGTCCGGGGTGCTGACCGAGGGGGTGCTGGCGTCGGGGGTGGAGCTGGAGCTGCCGGCGGGAGCGCCGCAGGATGCCAGCATGGCCACGGACAGGACGGCGGCGGCCAGAGACAGCCGGGTGGGTTTGCGGGACATGACAAAATCCTCCTTTTGTGTAATTTCACAGAAAGCGGACAATAAAACGCCTGCCTTCTGTGTATTTTCCAGTGTAGCAGGATGAAGTGCCCCTGTCAATTCCCAGGGTCTGGAATTTCAATATCAATTTTTCATCCACCAATGCCATTTTTCACAGGGTCCCGCCGGCTCCGCCGCTTCGCGGCGCGGCGGCGGACAGAACAAACGGCCAGCAGCCCGCCGAAAGGCGGGCCGCTGGCCGTGTTTCCATGGGAAGGGGGGAACTACCCCAGAACCAGACGGTAGTAGTCGTAGTCCAGCACCACGGCGGAGTAGGCCACCCGGTTCTGCACGTCGGCCACCATGTCGGCCACCTCCTGGGGGTCGGGCTCCGCCCCATCCCAGCGGGTGAATCTGTCCGTGGTGGAGTCGTACCAGCCGGCGGCGTTGATAAAGCTGTAGTTGGCGAAGATGACCAGGGCGGGCTCGTCGGACAGGATGTCCGAGCCCATCATCAGCCGGGAGTCGTACTCCAGGCCGAACAGGTTGGACAGGGTGGGCAGCAGGTCCAGGCTGGAGCAGTACTTGTCCACATGGACGGGCTCCTCCAGATCGGCGCTCCACAAAATCAGGGCGTTCTCATAGATCTCGAACACCGGGTCCACCGGGTGGCCCAGCAGCTCGCTGTACTCCTCCTCGGTGAGGCCGTAGGGGTAGTGGTCGGCGGACAGGACGATCACCGTGTCCTCCAGCTGCCCCGCCGCCTCCAGCTGGTCCAGCAGGCTGGTCATGGCCGCCTCCAGCTCCAGCTGGCTGGCCAGATAGCACTTCACCGGGTCGCTGTAGGGCAGGTCCTTCACCTCGTCCCAGTGGCGCGCGGACATGGCGTTCTCCTCCAGGGTGTAGTTCAGGTGGCCGCTGACGGTGAGCATGTACACCATGAACTGATCCTCGTCCGCGAACATGGGGACGGCCTGCTCCATCATCTCCAGGTCGGAGGGGGGGAACTGGTCCGCCGACTCCAGGTGGAGGCCCTGGCCGATGGCGTAGAAGTCATAGCCCATGTTCTGGTGGGTGCGGAACCGGTCGTAGTAGTCATAGAGGTAGTCGTGGAAGGCCAGAGTGCGGTAGCCCTCCTGCCGGAACTGGCGGCCCAGGGAGAAGGGCATGTAGTTGTCGGAGGACAGGGAGTAGCTCCACACCCCCGACTTGGGGATCAGGCTGGTGGTGGTCACATATTCCCCGTCGGAGGTGGACACCCCCCACAGGGGCGTGTAGAAGTGGTCAAAGACGAAGCCCTCGTGGGACAGCTTCCACAGGGTGGGGGTGCGCTCTGGATCCAGAGCGGTGGCGGAGAAGCTCTCCGCCACGATCCAGATCAGGTTCTTTCCCTGGAAGTACCCCGTCCACTCATTTTCCGGCGTGGGCTCCCGCTGGGCGAACCACTGGTTGGCCAGGAGCAGGTTCTCGTCGGTCTCGTCCCGGGCCAGGGCGTCGAAGTCGATGTCCATGGCGTGGACCCCCGGTTTTCCCTCGGGCTGAAAGGCGCTGGTGTCCGGGGGCAGGTCGTCCGGGTCCACCGGGTCGGACAGGGTGGGGTCCTCGTCGTCCGGGTCGATGCCGAAGAACACCCGGCGGATCTCCAGCTGGGTCTGGGTGACCATGCCGAAGTACTGCACCTCCAGCTCGGGGACGGCGGCCTGGGTATAGATGTACCGCAGGGAGAGCACCCCGCCCCCGCACAGCATGACGATGCCCATGGGGATCAGCTGGGCCAGGACGGCCAGCAGCACCCACCGCATGGGTCTGGGGTGGGCCAGGGTCTGCTCCCCCACGATGCGCCGGCGCAGGAGGACGGACAGCACAATGGGCAGGGCCATCAGAGCCACCACAAACCAGTTGAGGAGCACCTCGCCCGCCGCCGTGTGGCCGAAGGACTCGGCCACCATGAGCATCTTGGTGATGGAGAACAGGCTGAAGAAGGTCTTGAACAGCCGGTAGTAGATGGCCTGGGAGCCCATCCAAAAGGACAGCAGGACGGTGGACAGCACCAGGAAGAACCGCCCCCGCCGGGGGGAGATCCCCCCGCACAGCAGCCCCAGCAGCAGGGCCAGGGGCAGGGAAAAGAGCAGGGTGAACAGCGCACCCTCCGGAGACAGGGCCTGAAAGCAGGACAGCTTCAGGACCAGCTCCTCATAGTAGATCACGGCCCAGAAGAAGAGGGAGGGAATGGCCAGCCGCCGCCACCGCGGCCATAAGCCAGTCCGCTTGGAAAGGGACATGGGGGACACCTCCCGCAGACGAAAAAGATGGTGGGATGATGGGATTATGGCCTATTGTACTGGATTTGACCGCCCTTGTCAATGCGGGGGCGGGGGACGGAAAATCTGGAAGGAGAGACGGGGCGGGGGAGGAAACGCGGGGGGCGGATTGGAGGCTATCCCAAAAAATGCCGGAAAAATTCTATGATTTTTTGGGATTTTCCGTGAAAATGCCCCTTTCCGAATGGCGGCGGATGTGTTATACTGCAAGCGTTTGTGGAGTGCGGCAGGTCACGCGTGCCGCGGCTCCAGAGGCGCGCCGGCCGCTGCCAGGAGGCCGGGCAAGAGAGTCAAGAGAAGAAATCAAGGAGAGTGAGAGTATGGCAACCTTTGTCATCGGTCTGGTCATCCTCTTCGTGGGCGCCGGTCTGTACGGCACCCTGTGCGAAAAGGTGTTCGGGCCCGACGACCGGCCGACCCCGGCCTATGCCAAGCAGGACGGCGTGGACTATGTGCCCATGCGCTGCTGGAAGAACAGCCTGATCAACCTG
>CALWYA010000094.1 GCA_944385645.1 uncultured Oscillospiraceae bacterium | reverse complement strand
GTCTGCGCCGGCGGACCCTGCCGGTCATCCGGGACCTGTCCCTGTCCCTCCTCCCCGGTCAGGTGACGGCGGTGGTGGGCTCCAGCGGCTCGGGCAAGAGCCTCCTGGCCCACGCCATCCTGGGCCTGCTCCCCTACAACAGCCGCGCGGAGGGGACCCTTCTCTACCGGGGGGAGCCCCTCACCCGGCGGCGGGCAGAGGCCCTGCGGGGGCGCGAGATCGTCCTGATCCCCCAGGGGGTCACCTATCTGGACCCGCTGAGGAAGGTGGGTCCCCAGGTGCGCAGGGGGCGGCGGGACGCCGCCGCCCGGGCGGAGAGCCGGGACATTCTGGCCCGGTACGGCCTTGGCGCGGAGACGGAGGACCTGTACCCCTTCGAGCTGTCCGGCGGCATGGCCCGGCGGGTGCTCATCGCCACCGCCGCCATGGAGCGGCCCCGGCTCGTCCTCGCCGACGAGCCCACCCCTGGCCTGGACGCCCGGGCCGCCGGGCGGATCCTGGGCCACTTCCGGGAGCTGGCGGAGGAGGGGGCCGCCGTCCTCTTCATCACCCACGACCTGGAGCTGGCCCTCACCATCGCCCGCCGGGTGCTGGTGCTCTACGCCGGGGAGACGGTGGAGGAGGCCGACGCCGACGACTTCGCCGCCGGCCGGCTCCGCCACCCCTACACCCGGGCTCTGTGGGCCGCCCTGCCTCAGAACGGCTTTACCCCCATCCCGGGGGCCCAGCCCTGCCCCGGCGAGTTTGCAGCGGGCTGCCAGTTCGCCCCCCGGTGTCCCCGCCGCCGCCCGGAGTGCGCGCAGCGCCCCGTCCCCTACGCCCCCTTCCGGGGCGGCATGGCGCGGTGCCTGCGCCCGGAGGAGGGCGGCACATGAGTCTGGAGGCAAACAAGCTGTCCTTCCGCTACCCCCGCCGGGGGCGGGGGCCGGTGCTGGAGGGGGTCAGCCTCACTCTGGCGCCGGGGGAGCGGCTGGGGCTGTCCGGCCCCAGCGGCCGGGGAAAGACCACTTTGTGCAAGCTGCTGGCGGGCTATGAGCGCCCCGGCCGGGGGGAGATCCTGCTGGACGGACTGCCCCTGTCCCGATACCGGGGGGCCTGTCCGGTCCAGATGATCTGGCAGCATCCGGAGGCCGCGCTGGACCCCCTGCTCCCCCTGGGAAAGTCTCTGGAGGAGGCCGGGCCGGCGGACCCCCGGCTGCTGGAGGCGCTGCACATTCAGCCCGGCTGGCTCACCCGCTATCCCCAGGAGCTGTCCGGCGGCGAGCTGCAGCGGTTCTGCATCGCCCGGGCCCTGGGCCCGGCTACCCGGTATCTCCTGTGCGACGAGATCACCGCCATGCTGGACCCCATCACCCAGGCCCAGATCTGGACCTTCCTGCTCCGGGAGGCGGAGGCGCGAAAGCTGGGGCTGCTCGTCGTCAGCCACAGCGCCCCCCTCCTGGCCCGCGTCTGCGGCCGCGTCCAGGAATTATAGCGATAGCCGCAAAAGAGGCGCGGGCCGGATCTATGATCCGGCCCGCGCCGTTGTTCCTCTGATTCCCTCGCTCAGCGCCAGCGCTCGTTGGCGCCGGAGCCGGTGTAGTCGTGGCTGTTCACGGCCTCGGCGATGGGGTACCAGGCCCAGTGGGCCTCGGTCAGGTCGCCGAACTGCCGCAGCTCGTCCTCGTGCCGGTCCACGTAGCGCTCATCCGCCGCGCGGCCCAGCATGTTGTTCACAATGACCGTCACCTCGGCCCGGGTGATGGTGTTGTCCGGCCGGAAGCTCCCGTCGGGATACCCGCCGATCCAGCCGTAGGCGCAGGCGTCGGCGATGTACGGATAGTACCAGGCGTTCCGGGCCACGTCAGTGAACCGCGCCTCCCCGTCGATCTCCAGATCGGCGAAGCCCACCGCGATGGTCACAAACTCCGCCCGGGTGATGGTGTTGTCCGGCCGGAAGGTCCCGTCCGCATAGCCCTCCACCATGCCCAGGGAGGCCAGCGTGTTCACCGCCTCGGCGTACCACGCGTCGGCGGGCACGTCGGAGAAGGTCACGGTGATGGGCACGTCCTTGTCCAGAAGCAGGGCGTAGAACATCTGGGCCACCTCGGCGCGGGTCATGCTCCGGTCGGGCCCGAAGGTGTTGTCGGGATAGCCGGACAGGTAGGCGTCGTGGTCGTCGGTGTTCAGCCAGCGGGACACGCCGGTATCGTCGGGATCGGGCAGGACCCGCTCCCACATGGCGTACAGGTGAGCCCGGCGCTCGGTCATGCGGAACTCGTCCCCGGGGGCGTAGTCGTCGCCGGAGCCGTCCTCCTCGGTGTTCCAGCCCACAAACTCATAGCCCTCCCGGTCGGGCAGCCGGCTCATGTCCTCGTAGTCCCGGACCTCCATAGTCCGGTCGTCGTCGGACTGATAGAAGGTCTTGTCGTCCCCGAAGTTGGAGTGGTAGTACAGGGTGTAGTCGCTGTCGTGATTCCCGCCGCCGGGGGTGGTGCCGGGGTCAGGCTCTTCCGCCGCGGTCTCCCACACCAGGACGAAGGGGGAGAAGCCGCCCTTGTCCACATGGAACTTGATACCGTTATTGGTATTCTCAATACGACCATTTTCGGCAGTCAACACGTCCACATTGTCGCTGTCAATGTCTTCAATGTTAAAGCCGGATTCGGTGCCGTCACGGTGCAGGTCCTTAAAGTGGACCAGAGTGAAGTTGGTGTTTTTGTTAGTACCAGTGGGATAGCCCCAGTAGATGTCGGTGCCCTCACTGGAAGAAATCCAGGCGTTGCCGTTGTTGGCGTCCACCAGGTCCAGGTACTTGGCCTCGTAGTGGCGGATACCATCGGTGGCACCCAGTTTGGTATCTACGGCATTTTCCAGCGCATCAATGCGGTCCACATCATCGGATGTAATGATTTCGTCGAACAGCAGAGAGGGCTTCGCCGTGCCATCGGTGGGCAGAGCCACATCCGTGTCGTTCAGGGTGTAGGTGGTATCGGCAGGGGCGACCGCCACGGCGGAGCCCTCAGATGCTGTAGTGGGGGCAGTCTGCACCGGCTTGACGGCGGTGGCCTGGTCCTCCTCCACCGCGCGGACGGTCAGCACGCCAGGACCGGTGATGACGGTGTAATACTGATCCTCCGTTACTTCGGGGTCCTTTGCGGTCACATTACCACTAGTATCGCCCTTGTAGATGGTGACCACGTACTCCTTGAACACGTCCTGAGTCGGGACAAAGGTATCCTCTGTCACGGCCGTGCTCCCGTCGCTGTACTGGACGCGCACCTCGGTACCGCCGGTTGCCGGAACAAAGCGATAATAGTCGGTCTGGCCCAGCTTCTCCAGGGTCCAGGTATTCTTGCTATCCTCGTTGGTAAAGGTCAGCTTGGTAATATCCACGTTGGCGGGACCGGTAACCTGGAAAATCGGGTGGGGCAGGGAATCGCTCTCTGTTGCTACAGGCTCACCGTTCTCCCCTTCAATCACCACCGAGTCATAGCCACCGTTGCCACCCATGTAGGCGGTCAGATTGGCGGGGACCACGGTAATGAGGCCAGAGGCGTCGGTCTCCTGCACAAAGATCACCGCATAGCCGTTTTCACTGCCGGACAGGGGGAGGCGGAAGTTGCCGTCCGTCACACTGACTGCGTTCAGGATGGTCTCCCCGCCTGCCACGGGCGTACCGTCGGCCTGGGTGGGTACCACCGCCGCAAAGACGGGCTTCGTGCTGTCATAGGTTAGCCCGGAGATGTCAAACACGACAATGGGAGCATCGGCCTGATACCAGTAGGAGCCCACAACGGTGGTGAGGTGCTCATCAGCAAACTCGGCTTTTACAGCCTCCTCGCACGCCGCAGCCGCATTGCCCAGCTTGACGCCGTTGATGCGGTCGATGGTAAAGCCATACTTTTCCATGAAGAACTGCGCGTTCGCCATAACAGCGCCATCATCAAACTTGTAGTTTGTGGTGATGCTAGATTTCGAGCCCTCTTTTGTAGCAGAGAAATCGTTAGACACTCCACCTTCAGCGGTGCAAGTCCCTTCATCCGCGTCAGGAGTAAGCGTCACCTTCATATAGTTGTCAGAAATTGTGCCGTCGGTTATCTCAACGCAACCTTCTCCGGACTGGAACGCAACGCCGCCGCCGACCTCAGCTGTGTAGTTGCCGGAAATCGTGCCGCCTTCCATGTAGAAGCTGCCGCCCTGACGGACAAACACGCCGCCGCCGTCCATGGATGCATAGTTATCCTGGATGGTACCGCCATACATGGTAAAGCTTCCGTCACTGACAAGAATAGCACCACCAGTTTGGGAGGAATAGTTCCCAATCATTTCCGCGCCATCATACATGGAGACAAAGCTGTCACCGTGGTTGGTAATGGCAATGGCACCGCCGCGATCTGTGCTGTAGTTATAGTTGATCTTGCCATATACGTCCATAGTATTGCCACCCTGGATATAAAGTGTGCCATAGGCAACTTTATTGTGGTGAATGTTCGCAGATGGCCCAACAGTGATTTTTGTGTCGACACATTGCAGAATATGGCTTCCGTCGGTATTTACATGATCAATTTCACCATTCAAAATAAGCGTAGCGTCAGAAGCAAAGAAACAATTGCCTACTCCGTTCCAATCATGAATTCGAGCATCACTCTCCATCTCAAGGGTTCCCTTGTGGATGAGGTTAAACATGGCACCACTTGCAAGAGACTTGTCTGTAAACGTGTTATAGATGTCGCAACCGTCACCCAGTGTACCATTCGCACCAGAACGGAGGTGAGCAATATACCCACCTGTTCCTTGCCACATTTCAGAGTTGGATGTGATGTCATAGATGCTGCCAGAAATATTGACTTCGCCAGAGTCAGCATAAACCACGCGGCCGTTCAAGTTGGAAATCTCTGCACCCTGCTCCATGATGAACTCGCCGCCCTGCATCCAGATCGCGCCGGCGGGACCATAGAGGCCCTTATCCGCACCCGTAATAACAGAACCCTTAGATCGGGTGAACCCCTCCAGGTCGTCATAGATGGCGCTGCCGTCCTTCATGATGAGTTTCCCATCAGACAGGCGCACGGCACTCATACCGCCATAGTTTTTCAGCACCGCGCCTTTTTCCAGCGTGATGGTACCCACACCGTTATAGGTGGCGATCATGGCATCCTGTACAATGTCAAGGTGGTTGATCTTCATGCTGCCGAAGTCAGTGGACCCCTCTCCTTTGGAAGCAGCCTGAATATAATACTCTCCCATGTGTTCGCCACCGTCGTCCAGAATAATGCTGGACAGAGTCAGCGAGGCGGTTCCGGGGCCTTCTGTACTGCCAACCTCGATCATGGCTGGATTATACCAACTACGGGCCTTATCCGAAATCGGGCTAAAGTTTTCACCCCGAGTCAGAGTATACGGACCGCCCGTCCCGCTGGTGATGGTGAGGTCCTTGCCGTAGTAGCGGGCGCACTCCTCCATCGTCAAATCCGACATGACATAGATGGTATCGCCGTCTTTGGCCACACTTACCGCATGGGCCAGTGTTTGAACAGGGTTCGCCTGATCAGTTCCAGGATTAGGGGCTTCCTCTGTCCCATCGTTACCGTCCGCCGACACATACACCGCACCCTCTGCGTAAGGGACCGGCTCCCCGGCGGGCTCGGCGCCCGTCGGCTCCTCTGTGAGGGTCGAGTTGGCGGGCATCTTGGGTTCCTCGGTCTCACCGGGCTCCTCAGTCTCACCGGGTTCCTCTTCCTCCGTCTGCTTCTCGCCCATGCACTGGGTCGGGTCTGCCTGACAGACCGGGCACTCCTCGTTGACGCTGTCCTCGGTGCACAGGGTCTCACAGGTGCAGACATCGTCCGACGGAGTCTCATCCTCCTCTACCGCCAGCGCGCTCACCGGCAGCAGGGAGAGGACCATGCACATAGTCATGATCCATGCCAACATTCGTTTCTTCATGCTTGTTTCCTCCTTTATCCTGTGTTTTGATGGGAATGCGGTTTCATGGCGCATGCGATCCCCCCTTGTTCAGCCCCCAGCCCACCATGGCCTGCTCGGCGGCCAGCATCTGGTCGTAGGTCTGCTCAGCCAACAGCCGCAGGCTGTCTCGAATGGAGGCCTGGGTCTCCAGATATAGCTTTCTCAAACAGCGGGGGTTGCCCTTCTCCGGGGCCACCTGGGCCTCCCGGCACAGCCGCCGGACACTGTCCGACACGTTGGTCCGTTTCACCGCCCTGCC
>CALWYA010000093.1 GCA_944385645.1 uncultured Oscillospiraceae bacterium | reverse complement strand
GGACCCCGCCGCCCGCCGCCGCTGCGGCACCGCCGCCGGCCTGGTGGGCATCGTGGTCAACCTGCTGCTCTCCCTGGGCAAGCTGCTCGCCGGCGCCCTCACCGCCTCGGTGGCCATCACCGCCGACGGCCTGAACAACCTGTCCGACGCGGCCACCTCGGTGGTCACTCTGGCCGGGTTCCGCCTGGCCGGACAGGAGGCCGACGCCGAGCACCCCTTCGGCCACGGCCGCATGGAGTATGTGGCCGGCCTCATCGTCTCCCTGGCCATCCTGCTCATGGGCATCGAGGTGGGCCGGTCCGCTCTGGACTCCCTGTTCCACGGCTCTGACCCCCAGTTCTCCCCCCTCTCGGTGGTCATCCTGGCGGTGGCCATCCTGGCCAAATTCGGGCTGTACTGGTTCAATCGCTCCCTGGGCCGGCTCATCGGCTCGGCGGCCATGGAGGCCACCGCCGCCGACTCCCTGTCTGACTGCCTGTCCACCGGCGTGGTGCTGGTGTCCGCCCTGGCGGGCCACTTCTGGAATCTGCGGGTGGACGGCCTGGCCGGCCTGCTGGTGGCCGCCTTCATTCTGAAGACGGGCTGGGAGGCCGCCCGGGACACCCTGGACCCCCTCCTGGGCCGGCCCATGGACCAGTCGCTGGCGGCGGACATTGACAAGCTGGTCCTCTCCCACCCCAACATCCTGGGCATCCACGACCTGGTCTATCACGACTACGGCCCCGGCCGGGCCATGATGTCCTTCCACGCCGAGGTGCCCGCCGACGGGGACCTGCTGGAAATCCACGACATCATCGACCACATCGAGCGGGAGCTGAAGGAGAAGCACCACATTGAGGCGGTTATCCACATGGACCCGGTGGTCAACGACGAGCGCACCACCGCCCTCCGGGAACAGGTGGCCGCCCTGGCCCGGGAGCTGGACCCGGCGCTGTCCATCCACGACTTCCGCATCACCGCCGGCCCCATGCACACCAATCTGATTTTCGACGTGGTGGTGCCCTATGGCTTCCGGCTGCCCGACAGCCAGGTGCGCCAGTCCCTCACCGCCCGCATCCGGACCCTGTCCCCCAGGTATTTCCCCGTCATCCAGATCGACCACTCCTATGTGGAGCGCCAAAACGGGGCGTGACCGGCCCGTAATTCACAAATTATTCACCCAAGCGGTCCAAAATCTATTTATAATGGAACACAGAAATTACCACGGAATGGAGTGCTGTACATGGCCAAGAAGGTACTGATCGTGGAGGACGACGGCAACATCGCCGAGCTGCTCCACCTCTATCTGGAGAAAGAGGGCTTCGAGACCCAGGTGGCCAAGGATGGGGGCAGGGGAGTGGAGATGTTCCGCTCCTTCCATCCCGATCTGGTGCTGCTGGACATCATGCTGCCCATCATGGACGGGTGGGCCGTGCTGAAAAAGATCCGGGAGACCGACAAGACCCCCGTTATCATGCTCACCGCCAAGGGGGAGACCGAGGACAAGGTCTCCGGCCTGGAGCAGGGGGCGGACGACTATATTGTCAAGCCCTTCGAGATGAAGGAGGTCCTGGCCCGCATCCACGCCGTCCTGCGCCGGGCGGGAGGCGAGGAGGAACAGGGGGAGAAGAAGCTCTCCTTTGACAAGCTGGTCATCAACCTGGACTCCTATGAGCTGCTGGTGGACGGGCAGCGGGTGGACACGCCCCCCAAGGAGCTGGAGCTGCTCTACCACCTGGCCTCCTCCCCTAACCGGGTGTTCACCCGGAACCAGCTGCTGGACGAGGTGTGGGGCTTCGACTACTTCGGCGACAGCCGCACGGTGGACGTCCACATCAAGCGCCTGCGGGAGAAGCTGGAGGGGGTCAGCGACCAGTGGCGGCTGAAGACCGTCTGGGGCGTGGGCTATAAGTTTGAAGTCGGTCCCGCCGCCTGAGCTCCCCCGCTCTCCACTCTCTACGCTTCACTCTTCCCAGGGAGGTGAGTTCCGTTGAAGTCTCTCTATAAACGCCAGCTGACCATGATGGTGGGCATCATGATCCTGTCCTTTACCCTGCTGTCCGCCGCTTTCATGCTGCTCTCCTACCGGTACCTGATCTCCGAGAAGCGGGACTCCCTGGAGCGCAACGCCGGTTATATCGCCGGCTTTACCGCCGTATACTATCAGGAGTTCCGGGACATTCAGGACGAGCTGTACAGCAGCTATGTGGCCAACATCGCCCTGATCTCCGACTCCTTCGTCATCGTGGCAGACCGGGACGGCAACATCCAGTACGCCACCGACGGGAGCAACATCTACACCTACCGCAACGCCGCCCTGCCCCAGAGCATCGTCTCCCAGGTCATCGACGGGGGCGGCTACGCCGGTCTGACCACCCTGGGGGGCATTTACCCCGGCCAGCGGTATACCGCCGGTCTGCCCGTCAACGCCACCTTCCTGGGCAAGACGGTGAACGAGGGGCTGGTGCTGGTGTCGGTGGACGCCTCCAACCTGGCCGAGATGTGGTCGGCCACCGCCACCATCTTCTTCTTCTCGGCGGTGGTGGTGCTGCTCATCTCGGTGGTGGCCAGCGCGCTCACCTCCACCTATCAGGCCCGGCCCCTGAACGAGATGGCCGAGGCCGCCCGGAAATTCGGGCGGGGGGATTTCGACGTGCGGGTCACCGGCTATGAGGGCCGGTGCGACGAGATCAGCACCCTGGCCGAGGCATTCAACTCCATGGCCGACTCCCTGGCAAAGGTGGAGAGCCAGCGCTCGGAGTTCATCGCCAACGTTTCCCACGAGCTCAAGACCCCCATGACCACCATCTCCGGCTTTGCCGAGGGCATCCTGGACGGCACCATCCCCCCGGAGCGGGAGAAGGAGTATCTCCAGATCATCGTGTCCGAGACCCGGCGGCTGTCCCGGCTGGTGCGCCGGATGCTGGATCTGTCCCGGCTCAACGCCCTGGCGGAGAACTCGGTTACCGCCCAGGAGACCTTCGACCTTACCGAGATCATGTCCCAGGTGCTCATCAGTCTGGAGAGCAAGATCACCAGCCGCAAGCTGGATGTGGATGTGCAGATGCCCCAGGAGAAGCTGATGGTGTGGGGGGACCCGGACGCGGTGACCCAGGTGTGCTATAACCTGCTGGACAACGCCGCCAAGTTTGCCGCCCCCGACAGCACCATTACCGTCCAGATCACCAAGAAGGACGGCAAGGCGGTGATCAGCATCCGGGACCTGGGGGCCACCATCCCCCCCGACGAGCTGCCCCTCCTCTTCGACCGCTTCCACAAGGCGGACTCCTCCCGCTCCATGGACCGGGACGGAGTGGGCCTGGGCCTGTATATCGTCAAGACCATCCTGAACAACCTGAAGGAGACCATCAACGTCACCAGCGAGGACGGGGTGACCCAGTTCACCTTTACGCTCACGCTGGCGTAGAAAATACGGCCCGATCCCCTCCGGGGAGGGGATCGGGCCAGGAAGCGAGGTGCTCCCCCTGAACGACCGAAATGACGACCTGTGGAAGGGCGGCCCCTGGGAGCAGCCCTCCGCGCCCGTCTGCACGCCCCCTTCGGTGCATGTCCCCGTCCGGCGGCGGGTCCGGCCCAAACTGCGGGTCCGCCGCCAGAGGCGCAGGTGGCCCTGGGCGGTGGGCCTGCTGGCCCTGATCCTGGCCCTGTGCGGCGGGGCCGTGGTGCTGGAGAACACCCTGCGTCCCCACGCCTTTGACTGGGGCGGCGCCCCCGGCCAGTGGGAGGAGCAGTACCACCAGGCCCAGTACAGCACTGAGCCCCCCGCCATCCCGGCGGCCGGCCCGGCGGAGGGCGTCTCCCTCGCCCTGCACGAGGCCCAGGGGGAGCCCCTCACCTACACTCAGATCTACGACCGG
Organism: uncultured Oscillospiraceae bacterium; assembly: GCA_944385645.1. Taxonomy (GTDB): domain Bacteria; phylum Bacillota; class Clostridia; order Oscillospirales; family Oscillospiraceae; genus Lawsonibacter. Next base: position 2,433 of record CALWYA010000093.1, on the reverse strand, counting down.
GCCCTGCCCTCCTTCGTCTCCATCCTCTCCTTCGGCACGGTGAGCTATAACACGGGCAGCGGCGTCATCCTGACCGAGGACGGCTATGTGCTTACCAACGCCCATGTGGTGGCGGGGGCCCAGGAGGTCCGGGTTCAGCTGACCGACAACCGCACCTTCGACGCCAGTCTGGTGGGCTTCGACGCGGACGAGGACCTGGCCGTGCTGAAGATCGAGGCCGCCGGCCTCACCCCCGCCCAGTTCGGCCGGTCGGACGACCTGCGGTGCGGCGACCCAGTGGCCGCCCTGGGGGACTCCCTGGGCTATCAGGCCACCTTCACCGACGGCATTGTGTCCGCCCTGGACCGGGAGCTGGTGCTGGACGACGGCACCACCATGACCCTGATCCAGACCAGCGCCGCCATCAACTTCGGCAACTCCGGCGGGCCGCTGCTCAACCAGTACGGCCAGGTGGTGGGCATCACCACCATCAAGATCGTCTCTGACGACGGCTCCGCCGAGTCCCTGGGCTTCGCCATTCCCTCCGGAAGGGTGCGCTATGTGGTCAACCAACTGCTGGCCGGGGAGGAGGTCCGCCGGGCAGTCTTCGGCTTCACCGTATCCACCATCCCCGTGGAGGGGGGCGGCCTGGAGCTGCTGGAGGTGGACCGGCGCAGCGACGGCTGGACCCAGGGCCTGCGGGCGGGGGACATCGTCACCGCCGTGGACGGCCGGCCGGTCACCGGCGCCCAGGACCTGTCCCGGGTGCGCCAGGGGCTGGGCCCGGGGGACACGGTCTCCCTGACCTATCTGCGGGACGGGGTCTCCCACACGGTGGAGATGGCGCTGGTGGATGAGGCCGATCTGTCCTGACCCCCTTCCCCGCGGCCCAAGCCGGGCCGCGGGGATTTTTTTCGTTGCCCCGGGCGCTCCGCCGTGCTATACTGGGGCAAAAGGGGGAATGTCCATGCTCAACACCACCCTGTGCTACATCCGCCGGGGGGAGGACTATCTCATGCTCCACCGGATCAAGAAGGAGCACGACCTGAACCGGGACAAGTGGATCGGCATCGGCGGCAAGTTCGAGGACAAGGAGAGCCCCGAGGACTGCCTGCTCCGGGAGGTCCGGGAGGAGACCGGCCTCACCCTGACCCACTACCGCTACCGGGGGATCATCACCTTCGTCTCCGACCGGTGGCCCACCGAGTACATGCACCTGTTCACCGCCGACGGCTTTTCCGGCGCCCTGAAGGAGTGCGACGAGGGGGAGCTGGAGTGGCTGCCTCGGGGGCGGCTGCTGGAGCTGCCCCACTGGGAGGGGGACGCCATCTTCCTGAAGCTCATCGAAGACGACAGCCAGCCCTTCTTCTCCCTGAAACTGCGGTATGAGGGGGAGACCCTGGCCGAGGCGGTCCTGGACGGAAAGCATCTGAGAGGAGGTCCCGCATCGTGATCTGCACCATCCAAAACCAGTGTCTCACCGTCCAGGTGGAGGACCTGGGGGCCCAGCTGGCCTCCATCCACACCCCCGAAGGAGAGGAGTACCTGTGGCAGGGGGACCCGGACATCTGGGCCCGCCGGGCCCCCATCCTGTTCCCCTTCATCGGCCGGCTGCGGGAGGGGTCCTACGACCTGGACGGGACGGCCTACGCCATCTCCACCCACGGTTTCGCCCGGGACATGGCCTTCACCGTCACGGAGCAGGGACCGGACCGCGTCTCCCTCCGGCTCACCGACACCCCGGAGACCCGGGCGGTCTACCCCTTTGCCTTCGGCCTGACGGTGACCTATGCCCTGGAGGGGAACCGGCTGGTGAAGTCCCACCGGGTGGAGAACCGGTCAGACCGGGACATGCTCTATGAGCTGGGGGCCCACGACGGCTTCCGGGTGCCCGGCCCCATGCAAAAGTGGTCGGTCCGCCTGCCCGGCCTGGAGGCCGTCCGCCTGTACGGCATGGACGGGCAGCTGATGGTCACCCCGCCGGGGGAGCCCATCCCCCTGACCGAGGGGGCCCTGCCCCTCACCCCGGCTTCCTTCGGCCTGGACACCCTGATCCTGGACAGCCCGCCCGGGGCCCGGGCCGTCCTCACCGACCCCCTGGGCCGACCCCGGGTGGCCGTCACCTTCCCCGACTTCCCCTACCTGGGCCTGTGGACGGCGGACAAGCCATTCGACACGGGCTATGTGTGCATCGAGCCCTGGTCCTCCCTCCCCGACGCCACCTTCGTGGGCCGGGAGCTGGGGGACAAGGCGGGGGTGCGCCGGCTGGCCCCGGGGGAGAGCGAGACCCTCTCTTACACCACGGAAATTTTTACCAACGAAAAGGAGTAAATGACCATGAAGCCTGAGTACGCCAATTCCTTCGGCATCCGCAAAGTGTCCGGCAAGGACGGGGAGGTGCTGGAGGTCACCCTGGACATCGCCTACAAGTATATGGAGAACGCCGTCACCGTC
>CALWYA010000092.1 GCA_944385645.1 uncultured Oscillospiraceae bacterium | reverse complement strand
CTTCGAGGTGTGCCGGCGCATCCGGGAGGCGGGCAGTTCGGTGCCCATCGTCATGCTCACCGCCCGGGAGGAGGAGGACGACAAGGTCCGGGGCCTGGAGCTGGGGGCGGACGACTACATCACCAAGCCCTTCAAGAACCGGGAGCTCATCGCCCGGGTGAAGGCCAACATCCGCCGGGTGGACATGACCCCCGCCCCCGCCGCGCCCGCTGCCTCCGCCGCCCCCGCCGGGGCGGGCCGGGTGACGGTGGACGAGGAGCGGGCCACCATCTACAAGGACGGCCGGCCCATGGACCTGACCCAGCGGGAGTACGATCTGATCCGCTATCTGGCCGCCCGGCCGGGCAAGGTGTTCTCCCGAGAGGCCCTGATGGAGCACGTGTGGAACTATGAGGGCTACGTGGGCGACGTGCGGGCGGTGGACGTGGCCGTGCGCCGCCTGCGGGAGAAGCTGGAGGACGACCCCGCCAACCCGCAGTTCATTAAAACGAAACGGGGGATGGGGTACTACTTCGGGGAGTGAGTATCGCTAACCCTGCGGGGTCGTCCTGGGACCCGCCGCAGGCGGGGCGCCGGGAATCCGGCGTAAATCCGGAGCGGAGCGGAGGATTTCCGGAGGGGCGATTCATTCGCCCCGAGGATTGAAAAAAGAGGGGCCCCCACCGCGCCTGCTCGGTGGGGAGCGACCCCGCCAACCCGCAGTTCATTAAAACGAAACGGGGGATGGGGTACTACTTTGGGGAGTGAGGCCCCGGCGTGTGCGCCTGTTCAATAAATTTTTACCGTTCCCGCCCCCCTGCGGGGGCGGGAACAAAGAGAAGTGCGGCGGGGGCATGGGGTACTGCTTCGGGGAGTGAGCCCCGCCGGAGACGAGAGAGAGGAGGTTGCCCATGCTGCGCAGCCTGCACATGAAGCTGGTCATGATCATGGTTCTGCTGATCCTGTCCCTGATGCTGGTGGTGGGGGCCTTCCTGGTCAACTCGGTGACCGCCTTCTATCTGGAGGATTTCTACACCCAGGTGTCCGAGGTGTTCAGCGACCCCCAGCTGGTCCACGACCTGGAGACCGAGCAGGAGGGGGAGGAGGACGGAGCCGCCCAGCTGCGGGAGGTGCTGTCCTCCGTCGCCGGCGAGCTGGGAGTGGACGGCCGGAACCGGAAGCTGTATATTCTGAACGGCAACGGCGAGTGCCTGATCTCCCCCGACGGGGACGACGCCCCTCTGGAGTACACCGAGAACCTGCTCTTTGCCCTCACCCAGGGGCTGGAGACCAGACAGGCGGGGGACGAGAGCAACGCCGCTCTGGACTATATGGACGTGGCCGTCCCCATCCAGCGGGGGGGCCAGGACTATGTGATCTATATTCTGGACAACAAGACCACCGCCAACAACCTGGCCGACCAGATGATCATTCTCATCATGGAGGCCCTGGTGTTCGGACTGGTGATCTCCATTTTGCTGTCCTTCCTGCTGTCCAAGACCCTGGTCACCCCCATCCAGCGCCTCACCGAGGGGGCCATGCGGGTGGCCGAGGGGGACTTCTCCCGGAAGATCGAGGTGGTCTCCCAGGACGAGATCGGCGTGCTCACCGACACCTTCAACGACATGGCGGGGCAGCTTCAGGACACCCTGCGCCAGGTGGAGAACGAGCGCAACAAGCTGGACACCCTCTTCCTGCACATGACCGACGGCGTGGTGGCCTTCTCCCGGGAGGGGAAGGTGATCCACTCCAACCCCGCCGCCGCCCAGCTGCTGCTGCGGCGGATCGGCCCGGAGACCACCTACGCCTCCCTCTTCGGACAGGTGGCCCCCCTGGACCAGGTGCTGGACACCCCGGACCACCTGGAGGGGGAGCTGCAGGTGCGGGACAGCTTTTTACAGCTGCTGCTGGCCCCCTTTGACCGGGGACAGGCCGGCGGCGGCGTGCTGGTGGTCCTCCACGACGTGACCCAGCAGCGCAAGAACGAGGAGATGCGCAAGGAGTTCGTGGCCAATGTGTCCCACGAGCTGCGCACCCCCCTGACCAATATCCACTCCTACGCCGAGACCCTGTCCGAGAACGCCGGAGACATCCCGCCGGAGATGGAGAAGAAGTTCCTGGGGGTCATCCTGAACGAGTCGGACCGGATGACCCACATCGTCCAGGACCTGCTCACCCTGTCCCGCTTCGACTCCGACCGCAGCGAGCTGAAGCTGGCCCGCTTCTCCTTCTCCGAGGCGGTCCAGGACCTGTACAACGCGGTGTACATGGAGGCCCAGCGCCGCAGTCACACCCTGAAGCTGGAGCTGGAGCCCGATCTGCCCGACATCGTGGCCGACCGGGAGCGGGTCTTGCAGGTGATGATGAACATTGTCTCCAACTCCATCAAGTACACCCCCAACGGGGGACATATCACCATCTCCGCCGGTCGGGAGGAGGACCAGGTCTGGCTGGTGGTGGACGACGACGGCATCGGCATTCCCCAGGAGGACCGCCCCCGGATCTTCGAGCGGTTCTATCGGGTGGACAAGGCCCGCTCCCGCCAGTCGGGCGGCACCGGCCTTGGCCTGTCCATCGCCAAGGAGATTGTGGACCGGCACCAGGGCAGCCTGACCATCCTGGACAAGGAGGGCCCCGGCCTTGCCATCAAGCTGGAGCTGAAGATCGAGGGACCGGGCCATGAGAGAAAGTAAGAAGCGCCGGGCGGTGGAGCTGGCCAAGGACGTGCTCATCGTCCTGCTCACCTGTTCGGCCCTGTGGCTGGCCGCCCGGACCCAGCTGATGGATCCCCTCAGCGGTCTGCTGGGGGAGGACGGCACCCAGATGGTGGCCGGCCCCGACCAGGGGTCCGCCGGCGAGGGCGGGGCCCTGGTGCCCATGGCCATGGTGGTCAATCTGCCTCGGGAGGAGCCGCCCGCCGGCTCCGGCCTGCCCCAGGCGGAGGGGACCCGGGCGGGGATCCTGTATGATCAGGCGGCCTGCCAGGAGCTGTTCCAGCAGGTGGCCGGTCCCCTGGCCGAGGCCCTGTCCGGGGCGGAGACCCCGGAGGAGATCACCCGCATCCGGTGGGAGGAGGTCCTCACCGACCGGCTGGGAATTTATCTGGACTTTCAGGGGGAGATCCCCCTGCCGGTGCTCACCGGCTGGCTGTCCGGGGAACAGGTCCAGGGGAACGCCTCCATCCGCCGGCTGGTGCTGGCGGTGGAGGAGGATCAGGTGGTCCTGTACTGCCGGAATGAGGAGAACGGGCGCTATTACCGCTGCCCCTGCGGGACGGTGAGCGCCTCGGCCCTGGCCGAGACCCTGTCCGCCGTCCAGGGCCGGGAGGTGTTCTATGCCTTCGAGGCGGAGGAGTACGCCGACCTGGACCCGGATACCCTGCTCTTTGACGGGCTGCTTGCTCTGGAGACCTACACCGCCTCCAATTCCGCCGCCGGACAGGGGGCTCTGGCCGGGCTGGCGGAGGACCTGGGCTTCCCCCTGGACAGCACCAGCTTCTATACCACCGACGAACAGGTGGCCCGCAGCGGAGACGACAGCGTGCGTCTGTCCGACCGGGGGGTGGCCGTCTACACCGCCGGCGAGGGGGCGGGTGTGCTGTCCCCGGCGGGGGGAGACCTGCTGGACTGTGTGGAGGCCTGCCGGCAGACCGCCCTGTCCGTGCTGAGCCCCCGGTGCGGAGAGGCCAGACTATATCTGCTCTCGGCGGTCCGGACCCAGGAGGGCTGGGAGATCGACTTCGGCTACAGCTTGAACGGAGTCCCCGTCCAGCTGGAGGAGGGCTATGCCGCCCGCTTCCAGGTGTCCGGAGGCCGAATCGAGCAGCTTACCATGTATCTGCGCAGCTACGCCTCCTCCGGTGAGGAGGCCGCCGTCCTGCCCGCGCGGCAGGCCTCCGCCGCCCTCCGGGCCGAGGGGCTGGAGGGGCGGGAGCTGCTGCTGGTCTACGCCGACGGCGGCGGCGACACCCTGGCGGCGGGCTGGGCCGCCCGGGACAATGCCGCCGGGAGGGGGTAGAGAGATGCCCTGGACAAAGCTGAAAAATATCATCCTGCTGATCCTGGCGCTGGCCAACCTGTTCCTGCTGACCATGGTGGTCAGCCAGGAACTCCAGGACCGGCAGGCCAGAGAGCAGACCTGGCAGGGAGCGGTGCGCTTTCTGACCCAGCAGGGGGTTCAGGTGGAGGAGCGCGTCATTCCACAGACCATGGAGCTGTCGCCCCAGACAGTCCGGCGGGATCTGGAGGGGGAGCGGGCGGCCGCCCTGGCCCTGCTGGGGGGCGAGGTGTCCATGGAGGCCCTGGGGGGCGAGGTGTACCGCTACTATAACGACAGCGGCTCCATCCAGTTCCACAGCTATGGGGCCTTCTCCGCCCAGCTGGAGCCGGCGGCCTTCCCCGTGGAGGGCAGCCCGGCGCAAGCCGCCCAGGCGGCCCTGTCCGACATCGGCTTCCAGGGGGAGCTGCTGGAGGAGAAGGAGGGCGCTCTGGTGTTCCGGCAGACCTGGGCGGGGGCGCCCCTGTTCAACCAGGAGGTGACCGTCACCTGCTCGGAGGAGGGGCTGACCGGCCTGGAGAACGGCCACCGGCTGGTGGGCGAGCCCCGGGAGGACCCCTCCCGGCGGACCATCTCGGTGTCCACCGCCCTGGTGAGCTTCCTCAACGGGGTGAGCGCTCTGGGGGACGTGTGCAGCCGGATGGACGCCATCCAGCCGGGCTACGCGGTGACCCCCGCCCTGTCGGGGGGCATGACCCTGACCCCTGTGTGGCGGGTGACCACCGACACCGGAGCCTATCAGCTGGACACGGTCACCGGACAGGTGACCCGCCTGGAGTGACAGGCAAGTTCCGCCGGTCCCGGGCATAGGATGTCCCGGGAGCAAAGCGGCAAGGAGGACGTTTCGTACATGTTGGATCGTAACAGCCCGGTGGGCGTTTTGGACTCCGGGATCGGGGGCTTCAGCGTGGTGCGGCAGGTGCAGCGCCTGCTGCCCGGCGAGGAGCTGATCTACTTCGGGGACGGGGCCCACGTGCCCTACGGCAACCACCGGGAGGGAGACATCGTGGCCATGGCCCGGTATATGTTCTCCTTTCTGGAGAGCCGGGGGATCAAGGCCCTGCTGGTGGCCTGCAACACCATCTCCTGCGTCATCGGCCAGTGCCGGGATGCGGTGTCCTGCCCGGTGTTCAACGCCGTCCAGGCGGGGGCCGACGCGGTGGCTGAGATCGAGGTGGGCAAGGTGGGGGTGATCTCCACCGTCTTTACCCACAATTCCCGGATCTACCCCAAGAAGATTCTGGAGCGCAGCCCCAAGAAGGTGGTGGTCCTCAGCTGCGGCTGTCCCGACCTGGCCGGGCTGGTGGAGCACAGCCTGGGGGACCCCACCGGGATGGCCCAGGTGGAGGAGGAGCTGCGGGCCGAGCTGGGCCCCATGGTGGAGCGGGACAAGATCCAGTGCTGCGTGCTGGGCTGTACCCACTACCCCCTGGTGGCCGACCGCATCCGGAAGCTGTACCCGGACCTGCCCCTTATCGACCCGGCGGAGGAGATGGCCCGCTCCCTGGCCGACTACCTGCGGCGGTCCGACCTGACCCGCCAGGGCGGGGGAGAGGGGAAGCTGACCATCTACACCACCGGCGACGTGGCGGAGTACGCCCTGCGGGCCCGCCAGGTGGGCCTGGAGCGGGTGGAAGGGGTGGAGTTCTATCCCCCCATGGAGCTGAACCGATAGCGGCGGGGCGGAGGCCGGGCGCCTGCGCCCCCGCTTTTTGTCCCGGAGACGGGAAGACAGACAAGAGAAAGAGAGGTGCGCCCCGTGAAGGAGCTGACCTTTGCCATTCCCACCCTGTTCGGCCTGGAGGGGCTGTGCGCCGACGAGTTGCGCCGGCTGGGCCTGCCCGAGGTGCGGGCGGACAACGGCCGGGTGACCTGCGGCGGCGCGGCCGCCGACCTGCCCCGGCTGAACCTGAATCTGCGCACCGGGGAGCGGGTGCTGCTGGTGCTGGGGACCTTCCCCGCCAGGACCTTTGACCAGCTGTTCGAGGGGGTCCGGGCTCTGCCCTGGGAGGACTTCATTCCCCGGGAGGGGCAGTTCCCGGTGAAGGGGCACAGCCTGAACTCCCAGCTCCACGCGGTGCCCGCCTGCCAGGCCATCGTGAAGAAGGCGGCCGCCGCCCGGCTGGGAGAGAAGTACGGCCTGAACACCCTGCCCGAGACCGGGGCCCTCTATCAGATCCAGTTCTCCCTCATGGGGGACGTGGCGACCCTGATGCTGGACACCTCCGGGGCGGGCCTGCACAAGCGGGGCTACCGAGCCCAGGGGGTGGCCGCCCCCCTGCGGGAGACCCTGG
>CALWYA010000091.1 GCA_944385645.1 uncultured Oscillospiraceae bacterium | reverse complement strand
GCCCACCCCGTCGGTGCCGGAGACCAGCACCGGCTTCTTCATGCCGGACACGTCGGGGGCGAACATGCCCCCGAAGCCCCCCAGAGTGCCCATCACCCCGGGGATGTAGGTGGACTCCACCATGGGCTTGATGCGCTCCACCGCCTCGTACCCGGCGGTGACGTCCACCCCGGCGGCGGCGTAGGACTCAGAGTGAGAATTTTTCATAGTTAAAACCCTCCAGAATGAGATAGGAGATAGAAGATAGGAGATAGGAGTTGTGGCAGATAGAAGAAATATCTCCTATCTCATATCTCCTAATTCCTATCTGGAATAAACGCGGAGCGTTTATTCCTTGCCGTTCCAGCAGTACGTGCACACCTTGTCCTTGTCCAGGCCGATGGCCTCCAGCAGGCCGTCCAGGGACTGATAGCCCAGGGAGTCGAAGCCGAACTTCTTGCAGATGGCCTGCAGCAGGCAGGAGCCCCGCTGGGTGTGGACGTCGGCGTACTCCTCCAGGTGCTTCTGCCCCTCGTCCCCCTCCAGCTCCTGGACGGTGCGCCGGGCCAGCAGGTCCATGTCCGAGTTGCCCCGGGAGAAGTTCAGGTACTTGCAGCTGTACATGATGGGGGGACAGGCCGAGCGCATGTGGACCTCCTTGGCCCCCGACTCATAGAGGAAGTCCACCGTCTCCCGCAGCTGGGTGCCCCGGACGATGGAGTCGTCCACGAACAGCAGCTTCTTCCCCTGGATCAGCTCGGGGACGGGGATCTGCTTCATCTTGGCCACCTGGTTGCGCACCTCCTGGTTGGCGGGCATGAAGGACCGGGGCCAGGTGGGGGTGTACTTGACGAAGGGGCGGGCAAAGTGGGCGCGGCTCTGGTCGGCGTACCCGATGGCGTGGGGGAGGCCCGAGTCGGGCACCCCGGCCACATAGTCCACCTGGGGCCGGGTGCCCCGCGCCTCCTCGTCCCGGGCCATGATGGCCCCGTTGCGGTAGCGCATGAGCTCCACGTTGACCCCCTCGTAGTTGGAGTTGGGGTAGCCGTAGTAGGTCCACAGGAAGGCGCAGATCTTCATCTCCTGCCCGGCGGGGGAGAGGGTCTCGTACCCGTCGGCGGTGATGCGCACGATCTCCCGGGGGCCCAGCTCGTAGGCGTCCTCATAGCCCAGCTTGTGGTAGGCGAAGGACTCGAAGGACACGCAGTGCCCGTCCTGATTCTTGCCCACCAGCACGGGCAGCCGGCCCACCCGGTCCCGGGCGGCGATGATCTCCCCCTGCTGGGTGAGGATGAGCAGGGTGAGGGAGCCCTGGATCATGTCCTGGGCGTGGAGGATGCCCTCCACCAGGGTGCCCTTCTGGTTGATGAGGGCGGCGGCCAGCTCGGTGGAGTTGACCTTGCCCGAGCTCATGGCCATGAACTGGTTGCCGTGGTGGTCGAAGTAGTTCTGGATGAGCTCCTCCGCGTTGTTGATGATGCCCACCGTGGTGATGGCGAACACCCCCAGGTGGGAGCGCACCAGCAGGGGCTGGGGATCGCTGTCGCTGATGCAGCCGATGCCGCTGCACCCGTGGAAGTCGGCCAGATCCTTCTCGAACTTGGTGCGGAAGGGGGTGTTCTCGATGGAGTGGATCTGCCGCTGGAAGCCGTCGGCCTGATCGTGGATGATCATGCCGCCCCGGCGGGTGCCCAGGTGGGAGTGGTAGTCCACGCCGAAGAAAATGTCAAGGGTGACGTCTCGATGGGAGACCGCGCCAAAAAAACCGCCCATGTGATACTCCTTTGTTGAAAAATGCGAATGATTCGCTGACGCTTATGTGCTGTTCAGGCCAGCTCCGCCTGGAGCTTTGCCTCTTTCTCGGCGATCTGGTTCGCCATGTCCGCCCGGGCCTGGTCCAGCTTTGCGGCCAGGGCGTCGTCGCTGACGGCCAGGATCTGAGCGGCCAGCACGGCGGCGTTCTTGGCCCCATTGATGGCCACGGTGGCCACGGGGATGCCGCTGGGCATCTGCACGGTGGCCAGCAGGGCGTCCAGCCCGTCCATGGCGCCCCCCTTCATGGGGATGCCGATGACCGGGAGGGTGGAGTTGCCGGCGAAGGCCCCCGCCAGGTGGGCGGCCATGCCGGCGGCGCAGATGAGCACCCCGAACCCGTTGGCCCGGGCACTCTTGGCGAAGTCCGCCGCGGCGGCGGGGGTGCGGTGGGCGCTGAGGATGTGGGCCTCATAGGGGATGCCGAAGGCCTTCAGCTGGTCGCAGGCCCCCTTGACCACCGGCCAGTCGCTGTCCGAGCCCATGATGACGGCTACTTTTTTCATACGATCGCTCCTTTGAAAAAGTTTCAGGCCATCTGCGGATACAGACAGCCTGGTATGTGGACAAAATTGGACAGATTGGGGCCGTGGCGGCGGACGCGTCCCGGATGGAACCGGCACAGTCGGCGCACAGAGAGCCCCCCTTCCCGATCCTTGACAGGATTTTTTCCAATTCTCCCGCGGCCGCGGGCCGCGGGAAAGAAATGGAACTAGGATTTTATTCTATCGGAAAACGGGGGAATTTGCAAGAGGGGAGCGGATTTTCGTAGGGTTGAACAACAATCGCCGCCCAGGCAAAGAGAAAATAGGAGGCTCCTGAGAGGAGCGGGCCAGGCGCGGTCACGGCTGGGGGCGGATCAGCTCGACGGCCTGTTTGCCTGACAGGTGCTCCACCGTCATCTCCAGCATGCACAGAGGGGCCCAGTCCCGCCGGATGAACTGTTCCCGGTGCTCCGGCGTATCCGCGGGAAAGTATTTCCGCGCCAGTTTCTCCACGGCGGCCCGCTTTTCCCCGTCGTCCTCCAGAATGCGGATGGTCCCGAAGACGATGACGCTGCGGAAATAGCTGGTATACTCCTCCGGCACCACCTGGTCCTGGTCGATGACGCAGAACGAGGCTCGGGGCTCCTGCCGGACGGCGTCTATTTTGTGCCCCTCTTTGGCGCAGTGGAAGTAGAGCTTGTCCCCCTCCCGGACGTAGTTCAGAGGCACAGCGTAGGGGTATCCGCCGTCCCCGAGCAGGGCCAGGACCCCGGAGGATCCCCGGTCCAGGACGTCGGCGCAGTCCTGGGCGGACAGGGCCTGGCGTGTGCGGCGCAGTTCTCGAAACATGGTTTTCCTCCTAACAAAATAGAACTCAGGGTTCCCGGCCGGGCCGCCTGGCCGCGGTCCCGCCGCTACAGAAGTCCCGCGGTGGTGAGGATGCGGCTGATCTGGGCCGCCCGCAGGGGCCAGGCGGCCTGGGCGGCGTGGTCCCGCCGCCGGCCGGTCACAAAGCCCGGGTCCTCCTCCAGGGCGTGGGCGCACAGGGTGAGGAACTCCCCCTCGTCCCGGGCGTTGTAGATCACGTCGGGGAACTGCTCCACCTGGCCGGGCCAGAGCATGGACACGATGGGCTTGCCGGTGGCCAGATACTCGTACACCCGGGGGGAGACCACGTCGTCATAGGGCCGCTCCTCCCGGAGCAGGTCCACCAGCACGTCGCACCGGTACAGCCAGCCGGGCACCTCGCTCACCGGGCAGGGGCCGGGGACGATGACGTTGGGCAGCTTTTTCAGCCGGGGGAGCAGAGGGTTGCCCTTCTCCCGCCGGCCCAGGAGGAGGAAGGTCCAGTCGGGCCGCTCCCGGGCGGCGTACAACAGGGGGTACAGGTCCAGGTCGGACCAGATGGTTCCCGCCCAGCCGATGAGGGGCCCCCGCACCTGGGGCAGGGGGTCGGGCCGGCGGCTGTCCGGGTCGAACAGGGGGAGGTTCACCCCGTTGGGGGCCAGGACGATGTTGGCGCTGCAGGGAGACAGGCGGTTGACCAGCAGGGGAGAGGCGGCCAGCACCACGTCGGCCGCCTGGGCCAGCCGGCCCTCCCAGTGGGGGGGCAGCTCGTTCCACTCCCGGTCACAGTCGTACACCAGCCCGTCGTAGCGCAGATGGTCCAGCAGATGGACGTGCTCCGGGCTGGTCACCCACAGGAGCGGGTCCCGGAGCCGGTTCCGGTCGGCCTGCCGGGCGATGAAAACTCCCTGCTGCCGGTAGCGCCGGCGGAAGAGGGGGCCGTGCTTCTCCTCCAGGGGGAGCAGAGCGGGGGGCAGGGTGTAGGCGGTGACGTTGGGCCGCACGGCCAGCCCCTTCTGGCTGGGGGAGAAGTCCCGCCAGCGGCGGCTGGGGGAGAAGTAGAGAATCCGGCCGTCCCGCAGCCGGGACATGTACTGCTGGGTGCGGCCGGGCAGACGGCTCCATGGCTCGCTGGACAGACAGATGATGGGCCTCACCGGCGGCGCCTCCCTTCTTGGAACAGTTGACTTGCGGCGGCTTTTCCCCTATTATAGTATGGACTGGATGGGACCGTCAAGCGGGAGAAATTCCCGCCGGTCCCCCGGAGAGGAGGCGCCGGATATGCTGGAGGCGTTACAGAGTTTGGACGGCGGCCTGCTGCTGGCCATTCAGGGGCTGCGGCAGGACTGGCTGGACCCCATAGCGGCCGGTTTTACCACCCTGGGCAACGCGGGGGCGCTGTGGATTGTGCTGTCCGCCCTGATGCTGTGCTGGCGGCCCACCCGGAAGGCGGGGCTGCTGGCCCTGCTGGCCATGCTGCTGGGGCTGGTGTGCACCAACCTGACCATCAAACCCCTGGTGGAGCGGCCCCGGCCCTGGCTGGACCTGCCCATCCTCCCCCTGGTGGCGGAGGACGACCCCCACTCCTTCCCCTCGGGCCACACCTGCGCCGCCTTCGCCGCGGCCATGATCTGGGTGCGGACCCTGCCCTGGAAGCAGGGCAGGATCGCCGCGGCGGCCCTGGCGGTGTGCATGGGGCTGTCCCGGCTGTACGCCGGGGTGCACTACCCCTCCGACGTGCTGGCCGGGGCCCTGGTGGGCAGTCTGTGCGCCTGGGCGGTGTGGACTCTCTCCCGCCGCTGGGAGGCGGGGAGGACCCTGAGGCCGCGGTGAGACAGAACAGCAAAAAATTCCGGACCGCCCTAGGCGGTCCGGAATTTTTTGCTGTTCAAAGGCGGTTATTCCCGCACATATTTCTCCCACATCTCCCGGAAGCGGTCCACGCCGATGAACTTCAGATAGTCGGCGAACTCCATGGTCCGGCCGGGGTAGCCCTCGTCGGTCTCGTGCTCCTTCATGTAGTGGAGCAGGTCCAGCAGGGCGGCGGTCTGGGCGAACAGGCAGCTGACGGGGAAGGTGATGATCTTATAGCCCATCTTGCCGCAGTCGGCGGCGGTCAGCCCGTCGTTGATGCCCTTGTGGGCGTACAGGCCCAGGTGGATGGGGCCGTTCACCCGGGGGGGCAGGGCCTCCAGCTCCTGGCGGGTCTTGGGCAGGATCTTCACCATGTCGGCCCCCGCCTCCATGTAGGCGTTGGCCCGCTCGATGGCCTCCTCAAAGGGGGCGTCGGTCCGGGCGATGATGAGCATGTCCGGGTCCTCCCGGGTGGCCACTGCCGCCTGGATTTTGCCCACCATCTCTTCGGTGCTGATCACCTCGGGGGCCTTGATGAAGGGGCAGTTGGGGGGCTGCTTCTGGTCCTCGATGAACAGACCGGCCACCCCGGTCTTCTCGTACTCCCGCACTGTGCGGATGACGTTCATGGCGCTGCCGTAGCCGCCCTCGGCGTCGGCCAGCAGAGGGATGTCCACCGCGTCCACCATTTTGCTGAGCATGGAGACGGTCTCGTTCAGCGCCAGCTGGCCGGTGTCCGGCTGCCCCAGCACCACGCCGTGCATGCCATAGCCGGTGGTCCCGGCCACGGGGAAGCCCGCCGTCTGGATGGCGCGGGCGCTGAGGGCGTCGTAGGCGCAGGGGGCGATCAAGTAGTCGTGGCTGGCCAGCAGCTCCCGGATCTTCTTGTTTTGCTTGCCCATGTGGGATACTCCCTTTCTTCTTTTGATGGCTCCATTATAGCGGAGGACCCGCCCGGTGTCCAATACCAGATTTTTTGGCAACGGGTGGATATGATTGGTGTTTTCTATGGAAGAAGGGGACGCGCTGCGGTTTTTGGCGCATAGGGACGGGCCGGCGGGGAATAGAGTGGGGCGGAGGTGTTGCCCATGCTGTCGCCGGTGATCTATCTGATGATGAACGGGCTGTTTTTCACCCTGCGCCTGTCAGGGGGCGGGGGCTCCTTTCCCCGCCCCCTGAAGGCGGCGGAGGAGAAGGAGTATCTGGAGCGGTGCGCCCAGGGGGATCTGGAGGCCCGCAACGTGCTGGTGGAGCACAATCTGAGACTGGTGGCCCATATTGTGAAGAACGGTTGATGCGGAAGGAAAGAAATCCCGCAAGGCCAGCGGCGACGCGGCTTTGCGGGATTTACTATGGG
>CALWYA010000090.1 GCA_944385645.1 uncultured Oscillospiraceae bacterium | reverse complement strand
TTCCACAACGCGGAGACGGTGGACATGGCCCTGGGCTGCTCCACCAACACCATGCTCCATCTGCCCGCCATCGCCCATGAGTGCGGCATTGAAATCAGTTTTGATATGGCCAACGAAATCTCTCAGAAAACTCCCAACCTGTGCCACCTGGCCCCGGCGGGAGACACCTACATGGAGGACCTGGAGCGGGCCGGCGGCGTGTACGCCGTCATGGCCGAGCTGGCGCAGGCTGGCCTGCTGGACACCAGCCTGATGACCTGCACCGGCAAGACGGTGGCCGAAAATCTGGAGGGCGTGGTCAACCGGAACCCCGAGATCATCCGCCCCCGGGACAACCCCTACTCCAAGACCGGCGGCATCGCCGTGCTCAAGGGCAATCTGGCCCCCGACGGCTGCGTGGTGAAGCAGTCCGCCGTGGCCCCCGAGATGATGGTCCACGAGGGTCCTGCCCGGGTGTTCGACTGCGAGGACGACGCCATTCAGGCCATCTACGCCGGCAAGATTGTGGCGGGCGACGTGGTGGTCATCCGGTACGAGGGCCCCAAGGGCGGCCCCGGCATGCGGGAGATGCTCAACCCCACCTCCGCCATCGCGGGCATGGGCCTGGACAAGGACGTGGCCCTCATCACCGACGGCCGCTTCTCCGGCGCCACCCGGGGGGCCTCCATCGGCCACGTGTCCCCCGAGGCGGCCTCCGGCGGCCCCATCGGCCTGGTGGAGGAGGGAGACCTCATCTCCATCGACATCCCCAACCACTCCATCACCCTGGAGGTGGACGAGGCCACCCTGGCCGCCCGGAGAGCCAAGTGGGTGTGCCCCGAGCCCCGGATCAAGACGGGCTATCTGGCCCGGTACGCCCGGCTGGTGTCCTCCGCCGACAAGGGCGCCATCCTGGAGTGATCCTATCCCAAAAATGCCGTTACTTTCCCGCCGCTGCGCTCGCTGAACGCCTTGCACTGCAAGGCGTTCAGGACATTCGATCCCACGCGAGGCGGGCTGCCGCCCCCTCGCGCTCCCCCGCCAAAACTCGGACTGATTCGTCTGAACAGAGTTTTTTGACAAGTTGAAAATTCCCCACCCCCGCAGGGGGTGGGGAATTTTTCTCTTTACAGGCGGGCACGCAGTCCGCGCCCTCAGACCTCCATGATGACAGGCAAAATCATGGGAGACCGCTTGGTCTTCTTGTACAGGTAGCCGGACAGGTCGTCCTTGATGGCCCCCTTGATGGCGGCCCAGTCGGTGGAGTAGCGGGTGTCCACCCCCCGGATGGCCTCCAGGGCCACCTGGCGCAGTTCCTCCAGCAGGCCCTCCGACTCCTTCACATACACAAAGCCCCGGGTGATGATGTCGGGGCCGGAGACCAGCATTCCGTTCTCCCCGGACATGGACAGCACCACCACGATGACGCCGTCCTGGGCCAGGTGCCGCCGGTCCCGCAGGACCACGCTGCCCACGTCGCCCACCCCGTAGCCGTCCACGAACACCTGGCCGGCGGTGACCGTGCCGGTGATCTTGGCGGAGTTGGGGGACAGCTCCATCACCTTGCCGATGTCGCTGATGAGGATGTGGTTGGGCTTCATGCCCATCTCCCGGGCCAGCTTGGCGTGGATCTGCAGGTGCCGCTGCTCCCCGTGGACGGGGATGAAGAAGCGGGGCCGCACCAGGGCGTGGACGATCTTCAGCTCCTCCTGGCAGGCGTGGCCCGACACGTGGAGGGTCATCTCCCGCTCGTTCATCACCTCCACCCCCCGGCGGTAGAGCTCGTTGACCACGTTGCCGATGGCGTTCTCGTTGCCGGGGATGGCGCTGGCCGAGATGATGACCCGGTCGCCGGGGAGCAGGTCCACCTGCCGGTGGGTGTTGAAGGCCATCCGGGTCAGGGCGGACATGGTCTCCCCCTGGCTGCCGGTGGTGATGATGCACACCCGGTTCTTGGGCAGGGACTTGATCTGGTTCAGGTCCATGAGGGTGCCGTCGGGAATGTTCATGTAGCCCAGCTCGGTGGACACCTTCATGGCGTTCTCCATGCTCCGGCCGGTGACGGCCACCTTCCGGCCGTACCGGGCGGCCACGTCGATGATCTGCTGGATGCGGTCCACGTTGGAGGCGAAGGTGGTGACGATGATGCGCTCCTCACAGCCCCGGAACAGGGCGTCGAAGGAGGCGCCCACGCTGCGCTCGCTGCGGGTATAGCCCGGCCGCTCCACGTTGGTGGAGTCGCACAGCAGGGCCAGCACCCCCTCTTTGCCCAGCTCACCCAGCCGGGCCAGGTCCATCATCCCCCCCTGGATGGGGGTGGTGTCAATCTTGAAGTCGCCGGTGTGGACGCACACTCCCACCGGGCTCTTGATGGCGAAGGCCACCGCGTCGGCGATGGAGTGGTTCACATGGATGAACTCCACCGAGAACCTGCCCGCCTTCACCACGTCCCCCGCCTCGCAGGTGATAAGCTTGGTCTTGTCCAGCAGGCGGTGCTCCTCCAGCTTCAGCTTGATGAGGCCGGCGGACATGCGGGTGGCGTAGATGGGGGCCTTGATGGAGCGCAGCACATAGGGCAGGGCCCCGATGTGGTCCTCGTGGCCGTGGGTGATGAAGATGCCCCGGATCTTCTGCTGGTTCTTGATAAGGTAGCTCACGTCGGGGATGACCACGTCGATGCCGTACATGTCGTCGTCGGGGAAGCCCATGCCGCAGTCCACCACGATGATGTCGTTGCCGTACTCATAGACGGTCATGTTCTTGCCGATCTCGTTCAGGCCGCCCAGAGAGATGATTTTCAGTTTTTCAGCCATAAATACTCCTTTTCTGTTCCTGTTGTCAGGGGGCCTCCGGCCGATCGGGCCGGGGCCACTGTCATGTAGGCGGAAAAGGGCGCAGGAGACCGGCCGTGCCGACCTGGACGGGCTTCTCCCGTCCCGATCCGCGCGGCGGCCGGACGGAGGGCGGCCGCCGGGCCGGCCCTGTCTCGCCGGTCCGGCGCGCCGGTTCCCTTCGCCCTGCGCGTCCTCTGTCCGCTTGTGCCCGGGTCCCGTCGCCGCCTGCGCCGCGGGTGGGGAGGCCCGGAAAAGTTATTTAGACGCGGGGAGCGGGTCCTGTCACCCCGGCCCTGGCCGCGTATAAACCATATCAACTCATGGTATAGTATAGCAGATTTTTTCTGGAAGTAAACTGTTTGTTTTCGGGAAACATCAGCCCGCTCATTTGTCCTCGTCTTGTGCACAGTGCCCAGACAGCGCCCTATCCGTCCGGACGGCCAGCTGGGCGAAGCGGTCGCACAGCTCGGCGGCCAGCTCCAGATCGGGCCCCTCGGCCAGCACCCGCAGCACCGGCCGCCGGGGGGCAGGAGACAGATAGACCCAGCCCTCTCCGGTGCGCAGCCGCAGGCCCGCCCCCTCCCGGCGGCTCCCCGGCTCCCCCGCCAGGGCGGAGATCACCCGGGCCCCGTCGGCGGTCAGGGGCACCTCCCGGCGGCTGGCGGCGAAGCGGGGAGTCTTGGCCACCAGCCGCTCCAGCCGCTGACCGGCCACCCCCATGCGGGAGCACAGGCGGACGGCGGCGGCGGGGGCCTGCCCCATCCAGGGCTGGGCGGCGTACAGCTTCTGGGCCTCGGTCCCGTCCCGGCCCAGGCGGAGCACCGTCCCCCCATAGCCGGCGGCAACCAGCTCGGCGGCGGCGCTGGACCCGGCGGACACCGCCGCCTTTCCCGCCCCGTTCTCCATCTCGATGAGCACCAGGACGGCCAGCAGCTGTCCCGGGTCCACCTCCGCCCCCCGCTCATCCCGGGCGGACAGGGCAAAACCACCCCGCTCCCCCCGAAAGGCGGGGATACCCGGCCGCCACCGCTCCTCCAGCGCACAGCCCAGGGCGGTCAGGGCGGCCCGAATGGCCCGGTCCTCCGGGGTGGACCGGCCCACCGCGGCGGTCACGCCCCGCAGGGCGGGCCGGCGCAGCCTGGCCCGCTTCACCGTCCAGTCCGCCCAGTCCCCGGGGGTGAGATTCCCCTCCACTGTCCGGCCCGGCCTGGCGGGCTCCGCCGGGCGGGAGATCTCCCCCGCCAGGGCCCGCTCCAGCTCCTCCGCCCAGTCCCCCACCGGGGGCAGGCCGTCAGACCCAAAGACGTGCAGGCAGGTCCGGCCCTCTCGCTCCTCCACGAAAACGGCGGCGGGCAGGCCCAGCATGGCCGCCGCCCCCGCCCACTGGACAGGACAGTCCAGGGACAGCAGCAGGACGTCCCCGCCGGCGGCCAGAACTCCCCGCCGGGCGGCCCCGGCCAGGGCCGGGGCGCCGCCCACCGCCGCCCGGCCTTTTCGGCCTAGGGCCCGCCCCAGATTTTCCAGGGCCCGCTCTCTCGCCCCTTCCCCTCCGCTCAGCTCCCGCACGGCTCCGCCCCCTTTCCCCTAGTATATCCCGGCGGCCGGTCTTCATCCCCCCTTGCGCCAGCCGGCCCGGCCGTGGTATCATGGAAAAAAGTCCGGTTTATGGGACCCGTCTTCCCCTATACTCAGGGGGCAGACCACAGAAAAGGAGGCGTCTTTATGGCAAAGAGCCCCAACCAGAAGACCAAGCTGCTTCATCTGGCCCGGATGCTGCTCCGGCAGACCGACGAGGACCACCCTCTCACGGTGGCTCAGATCATCCAGGAGCTGGAGCGCCAGGGCATCAAGGCCGAGCGCAAGAGCGTCTATGACGACCTGGAGGCCCTGCGGCTGTTCGGCCTGGACGTCCAGTCCCGGAAGGGGAAGGCCCCCGGCTGGTTCGTGGGGGCGCGGGAGTTCGAGCTGCCCGAGGTGAAGCTGCTCATGGACGCGGTCCAGTCCTCTCGGTTCATCACCCAGAAGAAGAGCGACATCCTCATCCGCAAGCTGGAGTCCCTGGCCAGCGTCCATCAGGCCCGGCAGCTCCAGCGGCAGGTGTACGTGTCCGGTCGGATCAAGGTGATGAACGAGAGCATCTACTACAACGTGGACAAGCTCCACACCGCCATCGCCGGCCAGAAGGCCATCACCTTCAAATACTTCGACTATGACATCGACCGGAAGAAGGTCTTTCACCGGGAGGGGCGGCGATACCTGGTCTCCCCCTACGGCCTGATCTGGAACAGCGAGAACTACTACCTGGTGGCCTTCGACCACGCCAACCGGGATATGCGCCACTACCGGGTGGACAAGATGACCGAGATCGCCATCACCGGCCTGGCCCGGGAGGGGAAGGAGCAGTACCCCGATTTCCAGCTGGCCCAGTACGGCCAGAAGCACTTCGGCATGTACAGCGGCCGGGAGGTGAAGGTCACCCTCCGAGGCCGCCGGGACAAGGCGGGGCTGGTGTGGGACCGCTTCGGCCAGGAGGTCATCCTGATCCCCGACGGCCCCGACCACTTCACCGTCACCCTGCCGGTGGTCATGAGCCCCCAGTTCTTCGGCTGGCTCTTCGGTCTGGACGGCGGACTGACCCTGGTGGGCCCCCACGAGGCGGTCTACGCCTACCGGCAGCGGCTGCTGGGGGCGCTGGAGACGGCAGCAGAATAAGCCACACAAAACAGCGGCCCACCCCTTCCGGGTGGGCCGCTGTCGATTTTCTCCCTTATTCCGCGGAGATCATATAGTAGTAGACGGGCTGACCGCCGGGCAGGAGGGTGACCTCCGCCTTGGGACAGGCCCGGGTGAAGATCTCCTCCGCCTGATGGGCCTGATCCTCGGTGACGTCCTCCCCGTAGAAGATGGAGATGAACTCCGCCTGCTGGTGGCTGTCCGAGTGGGCCAGCCGGTCCAGAATGGCGTCCAGCTCCCGGGCGGTGCCGAACAGCTGGTGCTCCTCCAGGGCCAGGTAGTCCCCCTGCTTGATGGCAAAGCCGTCGAAGTCGGAGTCCCGGGCGGCGTAGGTCACCTCGCTGGTGCGCACGTGGGCGAAGCCCTCGGTCATGGCGGCGGTGTTCTCCTCCTCGCTGGCCTCCGGGTCGGCGCACAGCATGGCGGAGATGCCCTGGGGCACCGTCTTGGTGGGCAGGACCACCACCTTCTTGTCCTCGCACAGCCGCTGGCACTGCTGAGCAGCCATGATGATGTTCTTGTTGTTGGGCAGCACGTAGACGATCTCGGCGGGGGTGCGCTCCACCTCCCGGAGGATGTCCTCGGTGGAGGGGTTCATGGTCTGTCCGCCCCCCACCAGGCCGTCCACCCCCAGGTCCCGGAACACGGCCTCCAGGCCGGCCCCGGCGCACACGGCCACATAGCCGAACTTCTTCTCCGGAGCGGCCGGCCCCGCCGCACTGTCCTCTCCGGCCTCCAGCTCGGCCTCCACCTGCTCCAGGTCGTCGGTGCTCTGCACGTGGCGGCCGGCGGCCAGGTCGTCGGCCTGGGTGCGCATATT
>CALWYA010000089.1 GCA_944385645.1 uncultured Oscillospiraceae bacterium | reverse complement strand
ATCATCATGGTGCTGGCCATCGGCATCAACTACTCCGGTTCGGTGACCTTCGCCCTGGGCTCGGTGGACATCAGCCTGTCCGGCCTGGCGGTGGCCGCCATCGTGGGCATCGCCCTCAACGCCGTCCTGCCCGGCAAGGACTACGAGTTCAAGGCCGAGGTGGAGGAATAAGTCTGTCCAACGGAGAGCGGACCGCAGGTCCGCTCTCCGTTCAGGTATCCCAGGAAAGGAGCGAACGATATGGACGAGAAGATCGAGACCTTGCAGCAGTGGATCGACGCCAGCCGTGCCATCGTCTTTTTCGGCGGGGCGGGGGTGAGCACCGAGTCGGGCATCCCCGACTTCCGCAGCGTGGACGGTCTGTACCACCAGAAGTACGACTACCCCCCGGAGGAGATCCTCAGCCGCACCTTCTTCGACGCCAGCCCGGAGGAGTTCTACCGCTTCTACCGGGACAAGATGCTCTGTCTGGAGGCCCGGCCCAACGCCGCCCACAGGAAGCTGGCCCAGCTGGAGGAGGCGGGGCGGCTGCGGTCGGTGGTCACCCAGAACATCGACGGCCTGCACCAGGCCGCCGGCTCCCGCCGGGTGTGGGAGCTCCACGGCTCGGTCCACCGGAACCACTGCATGCGGTGCGGGAAACCCTATCCGGTGGAGTTCATCCGGGACAGCGCCGGCGTGCCCCGGTGCTCCTGCGGGGGCATCGTCAAGCCCGACGTGGTCCTCTATGAGGAGAGCCTGGACAGCCGGGTGCTGGAGGGGGCCCTGGCCGACATCCAGAGCGCCGACCTGCTGATTGTGGGGGGCACCTCTCTGGCGGTCTACCCCGCGGCCAGCCTGATCCGCTACTACCGGGGGGAGCGGGTGGTCCTGCTGAACAAGAGCGCCACCCCCTACGACAGCCGGGCCGATCTGGTCCTCCACGCCCCCATCGGGCAGGTGCTGGACCGGATCAGGGTCTCGGAGCCCTAGGGGCCCCCGCCCGGTCAAAGTCCCACACCAGCCGCAGCTGTCCGCCCCGCCTCTCCGGCTGGGCCAGACAGAACAGGGGAGTCAGGGGAAAGGGGCAGTCCGGGCGGAAGGGGGCGGCCAGAGAGAACCCGTCCTCCCCCCGCCGGCACAGCATGGGCCCCGAAATGGCGGCGCGCAGCACCGGGTCGGCCACCAGCCGCCCCGGCCGCTCCTCGCAAATCCAGCCCCCCTGCCCCCCGGAGAAGGGGAAGGCCAGCACGCACCGGGCCCGCGGCCCGGGCCAGCAGCCCGCCCGCTCCAGCTCCCCCAGGGACAGGGTCCGGGTCAGGGCCAGCTGCCCCCCCTGGGGGGCCAGAGTGCCCAGCAGCAGCTTCCCGCCCCGCTCCCCGTGGAGCCACACCTTGTACAGCCCCCGGCCGTCCTCCGGCCGGCGGGCCTGAAAGCGGACCCGGAGCCCCTCCGGCCGGACCTCCAGCGTCCCGCCCCCCTCCATCTCCCAGCACTGCTCCACACCGCGCGCCCCCTCTCAGATCATTCTATGCGGAAGGCTGCATCAAAAATTTCCGGCGCCCGCCCCCCTCGGGGCGTGCGCCGGTTTTGTCTGCTTTTCACAAAGTTTAGCGTGATAAAATGGAGAGGTCTACAAAAATGGGGGCTGATAGATGAAATTTTCCTCTTTATCGCGTTAAGAAACTGCATATTATGAATTTTTAGAATGAATCCATGAAAAACCTAGACTTTTCTTGTGGCGAAATAGGAGATAAAATGCTTAGAGAACAGAAGAAAAGTTGTACAAAACGACTACGGCGCGGTGAATGAGGCCGCCGCGGGAAGAAAGGCAGAATTCAGAGGAAAAAACAACAAGGAGGAGACGGATATGCTAGGAAAGATCGGGATGTCAGAGCTGATCGTGGTCTTGATCGTGGCCCTGATCATCTTCGGCCCGTCCAAGCTGCCCGCCCTGGGCAAGATGGCGGGCAAGGCCCTCGGGACCATTCGGCACTACACCGACAGCAACAACTGGGACGAGCTGCTGGAGGAGGAGGCCGAGGAGGAAGAGGCCGCCAAGGCGAAGAAGAAGGCCGCCGCCAAGAAGGCCGAGGCCAAGGAGGAGGAGCCGGAGGCCGCGGCGGACGAGCCCGCCGAAGAGGAGCCGGCCCAGGAGAAGGAAGAAGAGAACCAGGAGCAGGCGTCCTGAGCGACCCCGCCCACAGCACAGAAAAGGAGTGTAGATCGTTATGCTATCCAAAATCGGACCGGCTGAAATTATCGTCGTTTTGTTTATCGCCCTGCTGATCTTTGGGCCCACCAAGCTGCCCAAGCTGGGCAAGGCCATCGGGCAGACCATCGGAAATTTCCGGCGCAGCAGCGCGGCGGCGGAAAAGGGCGATGAGAAGACCAAGGATGAAGAGATCTGAGCATGTCGACAGAGCGCACAAAGACCGGGGAGACCACGGCCGGGGGCGCTGAACAGACCGAGGACGAGGTCCGGGACAAGGGGGCGGCCGCCCGCCGCCCCGGCCGGCCGGCCAAGGGGGCGGGGAAAAAGCCCCCCCGGGCCAAGCGCCGGGAGGACCCGGACGAGGAGCCGGAGGGGGGCCGCATGTCGCTGCTCTCCCACCTGAAGGAGCTGCGCCGGCGGCTGATCATCTGCATCGTTATGTTCCTGGCGGGCGTCATCGTGTGCCTGAGTCAGGCGGAGTGGTTCACCAACCTGCTGCTGTCCCGGGGGACAAATTTCTCCTTCGTGTACATCACCCCGGCGGAGCTGATGATGACCTATATCCGGGTGGCGGCGGCCGGCGGCATCGTGGTGGCCGTCCCGGTGATCGTCTATCAGGTGTGGCGGTTCGTCCGCCCGGGACTCCGGCGGCGGGAGAATCTGGCCTTCGGCCTGATCATGACGGTGGGGTTGGTGCTGTTCGGACTGGGGGCGGCGTTCGCCTTCCTGATCGTGCTGCCCCTGCTGCTGGCCTTCTTCGCCCGGCTCAACACCAGCGGGACGGTCACCGCCATGGTCTCCGTCCAGGAGTACGTGGCCTATGTGGTCAACACCATGATCACCTTTGGCGTCGTCTTCGAGACCCCCATGGCCATCCTGGCCCTGATCGGGACAGGCCTGGTCAAGCCTAAGACCCTGAGAAAGAACTTCAAGTACGCGGTGCTGGTCATCCTGATCGTGGCCGCAGTCATCACGCCGCCCGACGTGGTGTCCCAGCTGCTGATCGCGGCGCCGCTGATGATCCTGTTTTACGGCAGCATCCTGGCGGGGCAGTTGATCTTCCGCCGGAAGCTGAAAGAAGCAGAAGAGCTGGAAAACGGATAGGCAACAACCGGGGCAGCCGCCCTGGAAAAGAATTGCAAATTCAGAAATGAGGAGGAATTAAACAGTGAGCGGTAAAAATGAGAATGTGCACAGCGGCATCACCAGAAGAGACTTTGTGAAGGGCCTCGCCTTCGGCGCGGCCAGCCTGGGGATCGCCACCATCCTGCCCGGCGGGATCATCACCGCCGCCGAGGCCGCCGAGTCCAAGCAGCCCGTGGGCCGTCAGGGCGACGGTATCTATCTGGACGGCGTGGCCGAGAACATGTCCGGCAAGACCTATACCCTGGAGTTCGTGCAGCCCATCAAGCTGGTTGCCGTGCTCAACGGCGAGGTGCAGACCGAGGGCACCTGGCGCACCAGCAACAAGCATCTGGTCTCCGTGGACCCCGACGGCACCGCCATCATGCGGGACGGCGTGGGCGGCTATGACGTGGAGCTGTCCTGGATGCTGGGCGACAGCGCCTACTACATCACCCTGCACACCGGCCAGACCGCCGGCGCCCACGCCATCGAGGTGGACCACCCCATGACCCGGGGCGACTTCATGATCCGTCTGGCCAAGTATTTCGGCTGGCCCCACTACAACGCGGTCATGGACGACGGCACCGACATCGACGCCGACGGCAACGTGATGACCACCGAGCGGGTGCGCAACTACTATGACGTCACCGGCGACAACGACTATGTGAAGGCCATCGAGTCCGCCCTGGATATGGGCGTGCTCACCGCCAGCTCCCCCGAGGAGTACTTCTATCCCATGTCCGAGATGACCCGCGAGGACGCCGCCGTCATCCTGGCCAGCGCCTTCAAGCTGGCCGTGCTGGACCGGGACTACATCTGCGACTTTGACGACGCCGACAAGATCGATCCCGCCTGCTACGCCGCCCTGAACTCCCTGGTGGGCCGCAACTTCATGCGGGGCCGCACCAACCAGACCCTGAACCCCACCGACGGCATCACCGACACCGAGGCCCGCATCATCATCGAGGCCATCGACAAGCGGGTGGTCTGCCCCGTGTGGTCCATGCCCGTCAGCAACCGCAAGTTCGTCCGTGTCCGCCCCGAGTGGTTCACCGCCACCAAGGACGCCGTGGTGCACTGGCGCTGCAAGGTGGACAAGTATTCCCACCCCGAGTACAACGGCCTGTTCGTCCAGGACCGCGGCGTGGGCGTGTATGTGGGCACCGGCTGGAGCGAGTGGTATGACTACATCCCCGGCTATTCCACCGACCCCTGCTTCGGTCTGAACAACAACAAGGACCTGCCCTATGACGCCACCTGGCTGATCGTGGACGTGGAGTGCTACGCCACCAAGGACGGCATGGAGGACAGCCCGGTCACCAGCTTCAAGTGGCGCATCGAGCGGCCCGCGTGGCACGATTTCGCCTTTGACAAGCTGCACGACGCCGGCCCCAACTTCCCCGCCGTGTACCGCTACTTCGACAACTTCCAGGCGGCCGCCTACTACATCGAGGGCAGCAAGATGGGCATTCTGTACGACGGCCTGATGCCCACCAACACCAACATCTCCCTGATCGACCGGGTCAAGGAAGTCGCCACCAAGCCCTTCGTCTTCGTGCTGGGCCACAACCACGGCGACCACTCCGGCGCCATGCCCTATGCCTATGAGCTGGGAATGGACATCTATATGTGCGACCGCGTGGGCCCCAACGGCGGCGAGTGGAGCATCCAGGAGTACAACCGCAAGTACACCAGCGCCAATCAGGTCATCGACACCGAGCGTACCGGCACCTACACCGGCAGCAACGTCCACGTGATCGACGAGGGCTATGTGTTCGACCTGGGCAACTGCAAGTTCGAGGTGGTCCACCTGCCCGGCCACGAGAACGCCTCCATCCTGATCTATGACCGGGAGAACGGTCTGCTGTTCTCCTCCGACATCTACGCCGTCAACCGCTACTGGGTGGCCGACAACACCGGCGCGACCGGCGTGAAGCAGGACCTGCTCATGTCCCTGCACCAGCAGCTGATGGACATCTACACCAAGGGCGGCGCTCAGGTCAAGGAGCTGTACACCGGCCACAACCGCATCGGCATGGGCGGCGACTACCTGACCATGTGGGAGCAGTGCCTCCAGAAGTTCGTGGACTTCGGCGGCGCGGCCCTGACCGACAACCGCCGCAGCGACGGCGGCCTGATGGCCCAGGACGGCAACGAGTACGAGACCCTCAACTGGACCGGCCTGACCCAGAGCGGCAAGCAGATCCACGCCAAGTACACCGGCCAGTATGACGGCGAGACCTACTATCGCCTGGAGACCGACCGGACCGGCGAAAACGCCCTGCCCGAGGACGGCCTGTACTTCGACTACAAGACCAACGCCCACCTGAGCAATCTGCACTTCAAGGACGCCACCCTGGTGGGCCACGACTTCAAGTACCGCACTGGTTTTGATAACGTGGACGAGACCCTGCCCGACGGCCGGCTGAAGTACGCCATTCCCAACAAGTTCGTGCCCTATGAGTACGACTACGACGTGAAGATCGGCCAGTTCCAGACCACCGCCACCTTCACCCCCGTGGCTATGTCCAACCGGATCAAGGGTATGACCGTCAACGGCACTCCCGTCTCCAGCCGCTGCCCGGTGGTGGTGCCCACCTACGGCAAGACCGTGATCGAGGTCACCGGCCCCGACGGCGCCACCAAGTGCACCTATACCCTGAACTTCGTGCGGGAGTAATCCCCGCGGAGCGGGTTATCCGCCTCCTCTGAATTCGGCGGCCCGGCAGTTTGCCGGGCCGCCGGCCTTGTTTTCAGGGGGGCGGGGGAGCGGCCTCGCGGGCGCAAAAAAGCGGGGAGATTTTTGAAAAAGTGGTTGCATCTCCGGCAAAACTGTGATATACTACCGGAGCATTATGCGTGGGAGTGCGGATCTCTCGCCCGGTGCCCGGCGTGCCGGGTTGGCGGGAGATATGATGCCCCCAGAAGAATCAACTGAAAAACAGGAGGAAAAACACTATGGCAGTCGTATCCATGAAGCAGCTGCTGGAGGCCGGCGTGCACTTCGGCCACCAGACCCGTCGCTGGAACCCCAAGATGGCTCCCTACATCTACACCGAGCGCAACGGGATCTATATCATCGACCTGCAGAAGACCGTGAAGAAGCTGGAGGAGGCCTA
>CALWYA010000088.1 GCA_944385645.1 uncultured Oscillospiraceae bacterium | reverse complement strand
GCGCCCGCAGGCGCGTTTCGAGGCCAACCGCCGCAAAGCGGCGGCTCTTGGGCCGAGATGAAGCCGGCCTGGGCCGCAACCCGGCGCGCCAAGCCACACCGCCCAATCTCTCCCTCCGTCATTTGCTTCGCAAATGCCACCTCCCTCGTCAGAGGGAGGCCTTTTTGCGGGCCGATGAGGACATCGGCCCCTACGGGGATGGACGGCCCTGATGCGCCGTAGGGGCGGCCTTTGGCCGCCAGCGGGCGCACCACGTGCGCCCCTACGGATGGTGCGTCCCTGTAGGGCGCGACGACCCGGCGCGCCCTGGCCTTCCCCCTGGGGGAAGGTGGCACGGCCGCAGGCCGTGACGGATGAGGGGGCGACCGACCGGTTCGTTTTGGGCGGACACACAGGTCCGCCCCTACGGGCAGCAACGGGCCGAAATTTTCGTAGGGGCGGCCCCGTGTGGCTGCCCAATCTCTCCCTCCGTCATTTGCTTCGCAAATGCCGCCTCCCTCGTCAGAGGGAGGCTTTTCAGGGTGAACCTGCCGCCGGACCTTCCCCTTGGGGGGAAGGTGGCCCAGTGCGTACACTGGGCCGGATGAGGGGGCGGCGTGAGGGACGTTTGCTGTCAACGGAATCCCCCAGTCACCGCCTTGCGGCGGCGACAGCCCCCTTTGACAAGGAGGCCGGGCGCACGCTGTGCGCCCCTACGGAACGGACATCATTGCCGGAGGGCCTCATCCGCCTCGCTGCGCTCGGCACCTTCCCTTAAAGGGGAAGGCTTTTAGGGGTGCGCCTCTCCAGCCTTCCCCTTTAGGCCGATTCCCCCTGTCAGGGGGAAATGTCGAGCGAAGCGAGACAAAGGGGGTAGGGCAGGGTGGCACGGCCAAAGGCCGTGACGGATGAGGTGTTTTCGGCCAACCGCCCCGTCCATCTGAATTTGCAGGGGCGGCCCCTATGGATTGTAAACGGGTCCGTTTGTGCACCGCCGTAGGGCGGCGCCGCCCCGCCGCCGTCACCCCAGCAGCCGGCGCAGTTCCTCCTCCCGGGCCCGGGGAAAGAGCTCCCGAGCCCGGGCGTATACCCGCGCCCGGCAGGCCGCCGGATCCTCCCGGTAGGCGGCGGTCACCGCCTCATAGCCCCAGACGGATTCCGGAGCGGCGTACACCGTGGCGGGCAGGCCGTAGCCCTCCCCCCTGCGGTTCACCTTCTGCCGGAAGTCCCGGATGACCAGATAGGTGCGCATCTGCAGGCCGGTCACCGCCCCCTCGAAGTTCTTCTCCCCGCCCGGGCCGAAGCCCGCCGCCCGCTTCAGCTCGGCCCCGGTCCACTCCGGCGTCCGGGCGAAGCAGTCCATGAGCTTCTTGTCCCGCAGGCGGGCCAGCCCGTCGTCCCACCGGGCGTCGAAGTCATAGCCCTCCCGCCGCCAGTTGGCAAAGACGGGCAGCCACGCCAGACTGAGGAAGCCGGCCTTGCCGGCGAAGAACTTCCCGTAGGCCACCCGCCCCGACCGGGCAATGGCCTCCCGCCAGAACCAGGGGTCCCGGTCCGGGTCGCCGCTCCACCAGGGCTGCCGGGCGGTGAGGGCCTCGGCGGAGAAGCCGGCCGCCGGCCCCTCGAACAGGGGCAGGAAGCCGATCTCCTCCACCCGGTCGATCAGCTCCTCCCAGGAGCCCGCCTGCCGCAGTGCGCTGTTCATGGGACAGCCTCCTCTCATGCCGCCGGACGCGGGAATCCCCCGCGGCCTCTACAGGGTGCGGACTATCCAAATAGAATCAAGTTATTATACCACAGACCGGGCCGGAAGGGGAGAAAAAGTTCCCGCCTCCTTTCTTTACAAACCAGGTCGGGTGCGCTATACTATACCCGCTGAAGATCCCAGATTTTTGTCCCCCGGTTCCCGGCTGCGTGTCCGGACGCAACCTGTTTTTTGCCGTTCCCGCCCCACGGGGGCGGGAACACCGGGACATATCTGCTGCGAAGGAGACCTGCATGAAGCGAATCCTATCCATTTTGCTGGCCGCCGCCCTGCTGCTGCCGGCGGGCTGCGCCCCCGCCGCCCCGGCGGAGGAGGGGGAGGTCCGCCTGTCGGTGGTGGCCACCACCTATCCCATCTATCTCCTGGCCCGGGAAGTGATCCAGGGCGTGGAGGGGGTGGAGGTGGAGCGGCTGAACACCGGCTCGGTGAGCTGCCTCCACGACTACACCCTCTCGGTGGACGATATGAAGAAGCTGGAGCGGGCCGACGTGGTGGCCGTCAACGGGGCGGGGCTGGAGGACTTTATGTCCGACGCCCTGGCCTCCACTGACGCGGCGGTGATCGACTGCTCGGAGGGGGTGGAGCTGCTGGAAAATCTCTCCCACGACCACGCCGAGGGGGACGAGGACCACGACCACGGCCACTGGGACCCCCACTACTGGATGGACCCGCGCAACGCCGCCGAAATGGCCGGGAACATCGCCCGGGGCCTTGCCCAGGCCGATCCGGACTATGAGGGGACCTACCTCTCCAACCTGTCCCGCACGGGCGCCTTCCTGTACTCCTGGTACGGGAACCTGGAGGCGCTGCTCAATTGGGACGAGGGGCCCGAGATCACGGGCCTCATCACCTTCCACGACGGCTTCCAGTACTTCGCCCAGGCCTACGACCTCCCCCTGCTGGCCGCCATCGAGGAGGAGGCGGGCAGCGAGGCCAGCGCCAAGGAGATCGTGGAGATCACCCGGCTGGTCCAGGAGAAGGACATCCCGGTGATTTTCACCGAGGTCAACGGCTCCGACGCCACCGCCAACGCCATCGCCCGGGAGACCGGCTGCGCCGTGGCCCAGCTGACCATGCTCATGGACGGCCCGGAGGACGGGACGCTGTACGACGACTATTACGCCGGCCTGAAGGACAACGTGGCCGCCATTGTCAACGGCTTTGCGGGGGAGGAGCTCCAATGAGAAAGCTGAAGCACGGAAAGCTCACCGGCTGCGCCGACGCCTGCTGCCTGAAGCTGGAGGGGCTGGCGGTCCGGCTGGAGGGGGACGAGATCCTGGAGGACGTGTCCTTCCACCTCCACTGCGGGGAGATCGCCGCCCTCATCGGCCCCAACGGGGCGGGCAAGTCCACCCTGTTCCGCAGCATCCTGGGCCAGATCCCCTATCAGGGGAGCATCACCTTCGCCCCCGCCGGGGGGCCGGCCATCCGGCTGGCCGACGGGGCGGTGACCGGGGGGAGCCGCCCCCTGGTGGGCTATGTGCCCCAGTCCCCCAGCTTTGACCGGGGGGACCCGGTGAGCGTGCTGGACTTCTTCACCGCCGCCACCGCCAAATGGCCGGTGTGGCTGCCCGTCCCCAAACAGTACCGGGAGCGGGCCGCCGCCTGCCTGTCGCGGGTCCACGGGGAGGAGCTGCTGGACCGGGCCATGGGCGCCCTGTCCGGCGGGCAGCTCCAGCGGGTGCTGCTGGCCCTGGCCCTGGAGCCGGTGCCCCACATCCTGATCCTGGACGAGCCTTTGTCCGGGGTGGACATCGAGGGGGAGCACCAGCTGCTGGAGATGCTGGACGAGCTGCGCACCCAGTACGACCTGTCCATCCTCCTGTCCACCCACGACTTCGCCACCCTGGGGCAGTTCGCCGACAAGGTCATCCTGCTCAACCGGCGGGTGCTGAAGGAGGGCCCCCCCGACGAGGTGCTCTCCTCCCCGGAATTTTACGACACCTTCCATCTGCGCATGGGGAGAGGGGGGGAGCGGTAATGGAGCTGTGGTATGCCATCCTGTCCGTCCTGCCCTTCGACTGGGCCCAGCCCGGGCAGATGTACTTCATGAAGCACGCCCTGCTGGCGGTGCTGGTGATCACCCCGTTGTTCGGCCTGCTGTCCACCATGGTGGTCCACAGCCGGATGTCCTTCTTCTCCGACGCCCTGGGGCACTCCGCCTTCACCGGCATGGCCATCGGGGCCATCTGCGGCCTGAACCGGCCCATCTGGGCGGCGGTGATCTTCGCGGTGATCTTCGCCCTGCTGTTCAACCTGGTGCGCCGGCGCTCCGCCTTGGCCAGCGACACGGTGATCGGGGTGTTCTCCTCCACCGCCGTGGCCCTGGGCATCTTCCTGTCCACCCTCAACGGCCGGTCCTTCACCAAGTTCAACAGCCTGCTCATCGGCGACGTGCTGTCGGTGGAGCCGGCCATGATCGGGGTGCTGGCCCTGATCCTGGCGGCG
Source organism: uncultured Oscillospiraceae bacterium (assembly GCA_944385645.1). Taxonomy (GTDB): domain Bacteria; phylum Bacillota; class Clostridia; order Oscillospirales; family Oscillospiraceae; genus Lawsonibacter. The sequence goes on along the minus strand of CALWYA010000088.1, from coordinate 2,282 downwards.
GTGCTGGTCCTGTGGGCCCTGTCCTTCAACCAGCTGATGCTCGCCTCGGTCCACCCCGCCCTGGCCGACAGCCGGGGGGTGAAGATCTTCTGGCAGGAGACGGTCTTTTCCGCGGCCATCGCCGTGGTGGTCACCCTGTCCATGACCTGGGTGGGCCTGCTGGTCATCAACTCCCTGCTGGTGCTCCCCGGGGCGGCCGCCCGGAATGTGGCCCGGAACATGGCCCAGTACCACCTGTTCGCCCTGCTGGGCTCGGTGGCGGCGGGGATCGCCGGGCTGATGATCTCCTACTACCTGGGCCCCTCCGCCGGGGCGTCCATCACCCTGTGCCTGGCGGTCTGGTTCGCCCTGACCTTTGTGATCCGGAAGAAGTGAGGGGCTCCCGCGGCCTGCCGCCGCGCGCCCCCGCCCGATTTTTTTTGATGAGGAGGAGTTTGCTGTGATCACCCCGCAAGAATTCTGGAATATGCGCTCCGAGCACTACGACGAGGGCTCGGGGGAGCAGTACGCCCAGGCCTACGCCCGGACGGTGGAGCTGACCCTGAAGTATCTGAAGCCCGGCGACCGGGTGCTGGAGTTCGCCTGCGGCACCGGCCTGACCACCGTCCAGATCGCCCCCCACGTGGCCGCAGTGCGGGCCATCGACATCTCCGACGGGATGGTGGAGAAGGCCCGGGCCAGACTGGCGGGGCTGCCCAACGTGGAGCTGAGCCAGACCGACCTGTTCGACCCCTGCCTGGAGGAGGGGAGCTTTGACGCGGTGACCGCCTTCAACGTGCTGCTGTACGTGGAGGACCGGCCCCGGGTCCTGGCCCGCATCCGGGCCCTGCTGAAGCCGGAGGGGATGTTCCTGTCGGCGGGGGACTGCCTGGGGGAGGGGATCACCAAGGTGGGCATCAAAAAGTTCTGGAAGAGCCACACCGGCTCCATGCCCTATGTGGCCTTCGACACCAAAAAGAAGCTGGAGGAGGACATCGCCGCCGCCGGCTTCACCGTGCTGGAGCGGGAGAACCTGTACCCCGCGCCCCCCAACCTGTTCGTAGCCGCCCGGAAGAGCTGACCTCCGGACAGCAAAAAGCCGCCCGGCCTCAAGAGGCTGGGCGGCGCGGCTTTCCGGCGCTTTTAGTTGTCGATGTCCACCAGGATGTTGTCGGTGCCGTGCTCCTCGAACTCGGCGATATAGGCGTCGATGCGGCTGGTGAGCTCGTCATAGTTGCTCTCGTCGATGGGGGCGTCGTCCATATCCCGGCGGGCCAGGTCCTCGGCCAGGATGTCGAAGAACACGCTGTTTTCATACTCGGCGATGGCCTCGTGGATGCCCCCCTCCACAAAGGCGCGGGAGGGGACGATCTCCCCCTGATACAGCTCGGCCAGACCGGGCATCCCCTCCAGGGCGGCCCGGCCGAAGAGCAGGCTCTCCACCTCGTCATAGTCGGCGAAGCGCTGATCCCCCCGGGTGGAGTTCAGGATCCAGTTGCCGATATATACCAGGTCCAGCAGCCGGCGAAACTGCTTTTTGCTCAATTCCAGGTTCATCAAGAAGCCCTCCTCTCCCGGAACGCGGTCTCCTGTGCCTACTATTATAGCCGGCCCGGGAAATTTGTCAAATGGAGAAAGCCGGGAAATTTTCTGTTTTTCGGGGGAATTCCCCGGATACATGGGACAAAGGAGGGCGTTTCCCCCTTTACAGACCGGCGGGAGCTGTTGTATAATACCTTGCGTTCGCCTGTATCAGGCAAAAACCCAGACCAGCGGGGGAGGACCGGCATGGAAAAGGACGTGGTCATCTCCATCAAGGGGATCCAGAAATACGAGAATACCGACCCGGACGTGATCGAGCTGGTCACCGCGGGCCGGCTCACCCGGGTGGGGGAGAGCTACACCCTCTCCTATCAGGAGAGCGAGCTCACCGGCCTGGAGGGCACCCTGACCACCATCCAGGTGGACGGGGAGCAGGTCACCCTCATGCGGGTGGGGGAGTTCACCAGCCAGATGGTGTTCCAGGAGGGACGCCGCCATCTGTCCATGTACAATACACCCTATGGCGCCATGGCCATCGGGGTGAATACCCGCCACCTGCTGGCCGACCTCACCGACCAGGGGGGCGACATCGAGATCGACTACGCCATCGAGATCGACCACGCCCTGGCCGGCCGGAACGTGTTCCAGATCAAGGTGTCGGAGAATCAGGGCGGCAGTTTGACCATGTAGGGCGGGGGACGACTCCCCCTATCAGGGGGAGATGGCCGAAGGCCAAAGGGGGTAGGGGACTGCCCCCGCCG